>JANPEN010000518.1:0-2901 GCA_031422955.1 Acidimicrobiia bacterium | reverse complement strand
GTCGAGCCAGCCGTCGTCGAGGGGCTGCTGCGGCTGGCGCAGCGAGCGCCGGCTGCGGGTAACACGCAGGGCTGGCAGTTCCTCGTGCTCGACGAAGCAACGGCGGTAAAGCGCTACTGGGAGGCCTGCTTGCCGTCATGGCGGCGGGATTCGTTCCCGTGGCCGGGGTTGCTGTTGGCGCCGGTGCTGATCGTACCCTGTGCGGAGGCGGGGGCCTACCTGCGGCGCTACGGCGTGGCGGACGAGGTGGCCCGCGTCGCCGCCCGCCCCGCCGAGCGCATGGGCCTGGGCCAATCGGTGGAGGCGTGGGGCGTGCCCTACTGGCTAGTGGACACGGCTATGGCGACCATGACCGTGCTGCTGGGGGCGGTGGACGCCGGGCTGGGTGCTTGTCTGTTCGGCCAGTTCGAGCACGAGGCCGCGGTACGGGCGGCTTTCTCCGTGCCTGCCTCCGTGCAACCGGTGGGCACCATCGCCCTCGGTTGGCCAGCGGACGCGAAGCGGTCCAGCGGCTCCGCCGGCCATCGCCCTCGCCCCGCCCTCGAGCAGGTGATCCACCGCAACCAGTGGCGTTCCTCCTAACTGCTCCTAGCCCCACCCCGCCACAACGAGCGCCTCATCCACCACCACCCACCGCTGCGGGTCACCCCCTCTCTGGCTGGGCCCTTAGAGGCGAATCGACGTCGAATCGCCTCTAAGGGCGGGGGAGGAAGTCCAGGTCCGTAGGGGTGGAAACGGGTGGGGTGGGGTGGTGGAGCGGGTGCTCGGAGCTTTCCCAGGCGCTCAGCGGTTCGGCGGAAGTTTCGCTGTCATAGGGGTGGTGCATACTGGGCGGCATTCGGGTTGGGCCGGCCCTATCGGGCCCCACTATTGGCACCTCAATTCCTCCAGGTGTACTTCCATGTTCAATCCACGTACCGATTCTCTCCGTGAAGAGGGACCGTTGTTCGGCGAGCGGCGTCGCGGAGTCCAAGCCGAATGTGAACGGCTGGCCAGCACGATCGACACCCTCGACGCTGAACTCGACCGGATCGCCCGCCAACGTCGGGAGCTGGCCCAACAGCTCCGGGGTCATCGCCGTCGGCTCTGGCCAAGGCTGGCCAGAAGGGCCCGGCTGCCCGGTCCCGATGGCTCGGTTCAACTCCCGCCCGTGCCCCGGGGCGCGGTGTTCGTCCGGGGCCGGCGGCTGCGCCGTGCCTGTCTGGTTTTGCTCGCCCGGATGGGCTCTATGGCTCTCACTGAGATTCACGTCATGCTCCATCGATTTGGCTTCGCAGTGGCGAGCTCGTACCCGGTGAAAGCGCTGGCCGATGCGTTGGCCTACGAGGCTGAGCAGGGTCGCGCCACCCGGGTGAGCCGCGGCGTCTACGAGGCGCAGCCAGGTGCACCGACGTCGCTGCCCTGGCCCCTGGGGGCGCCTCCGTTCCCAATGGCCCCGTCAGATTGAATGGCTGGTGTGGGCCGGTAACGTGCCCGGCCGTGGCCGTAGTTCCTGAGCAGCTCAGCAGCAGCGAGGCGCGCCGCTTGGCGTTGGCTGCGCAAGGGTTGGCCGAGCGACGGCCGGCTGGCCGCATCGATCGCCGGCACGTGCAGCGGGTGCTCGAACGGGTCGGGCTGGTGCAGATCGACTCGGTCAACGTGCTGGAACGGGCCCACGAGCTGGCGCTCTACAGCAGGCTGGGACCCCATCCGAAGGGGCGGCTGGTGGCGGCCGCCCACCGCGGGGACCTGTTCGAGTACTGGGGTCACGAGGCCAGCTTCATTCCTGTCGCCCAGCAGCCCCTGCTGCGCCACAAGATGGCTGCGGCCGAGGCTGGAGGAGCCTGGTCGGGCCTGGTGCGTTTGGCCGAAGCGCAGCCAGGCTTCGTCCAGGACGTCTTTGACGAGGTGGCGGCTCGGGGTCCGATCGGCGCCGGGCAGCTGCTCACCGGGGGTGGCGCCGGCCGGCGGGGCCCGTGGTGGGGCTGGAGCGAGGCCAAGATGGCGCTCGAATGGCTGTTCTGGTGCGGCCGCCTGGCGGCCCGGCGCCGGCCCAGCTTCGAGCGCGAGTACGGCCTGCCCGGGTGGTTCCTGCCAGCCGAGGTGCTGGCAGCGCCCACCCTGCCTGAGGTCGATCAGCGCCGTGAGCTGCTGGTGGCGGCCGCCCGCAGCCTCGGGGTGGGCACCGCCGCTGATCTGGCTGACTACTACCGGCTGAACCTGGTCAAGGCCCGGCCGTTGCTGGCCGAGCTGGTGGAGGACGGCCGCTTGGAGCCGGTGGCGGTGCAGGGCTGGAAGGAGCGGGCCTACCGCTGGCCCGGCGCCCGCCTGCCCCGCCGGGTGGCGGCCCGGGCGCTGCTCAGCCCGTTCGATTCGTTGGTGTGGTTCCGCCCCCGGGCCGAGCGGCTATTCGGTTTCCGCTACCGCCTGGAGATCTACACCCCCGCCGCCAAACGCCAGCACGGCTACTACGTGCTGCCGTTCCTGCTGGGGGAGCACCTCGTGGCCCGGGTAGACCTCAAGGCCGACCGTGCCGCCGGGGTGCTGCGGGTGCTGGCCGCTCACCTCGAGCCGACGGCGCTGCCGTCCGCGGTCGCGCCGGCCCTTGCCGCCGAGCTGGTCGAGCTGGCCATCTTTGTCGGCGCAGACAACGTCGCGGTACGGGACGGGGGCGACCTGGCCACTCTGCTCCAGGCGCATCTTGGGTGAGCGGCGGCGCGGAAGTGGGATCGCGCGGGCCGGGACCGCTGCGCCCAACGAAGGGCGGACACCGCGGTGTTGGTCGAGGAAATCCGTAAGATCCATGTCGATTCTGAGGCCACGTTCGGGTCTCCCCGGGTCCATGACGCCCTGCGCAAGGCGGGCCGCACGGTCACGTTGCGCCGGGTCGCTGATGTGATGGCCAAGGCAGGGATTGTGGGC
>JANPEN010000517.1:0-7547 GCA_031422955.1 Acidimicrobiia bacterium | reverse complement strand
CGAGAGCGGTGGCGCCGACGAGCAGCACCGCTCGATGGGAAAAGCGAGCGATGGGTGGGGTGGGTAGGGCCTGCAGGAGCGGGCGGGCGGGGTCTCCCAAGCCGAGCACGGCGGCGGCAGCCAGCCCGGCCACGGCCAGATACTGGATGAGGGCCGGCACCTCGATCCGCCGCCAGCCCAGGATGGTCGCGGTGGCGAGCAGGGCGGCGGTGATCAGCGTGAGGGGTGCCCAATCGATGGCTCGGCGGGTGGGGCGCAGCCAGGCGGGCACCACGCGGCCGGCGTCCATCACAGCGGGCTTAAGAGGAGCTGCACGGCGATACCAGCGGTGGCCAACGCCGTGCCGGTCAAGGCCAGACGGCGGCCTCGGGCGCCCCGGACGGCGAGGCCGGCCGCGAGGGCGGTGAGGCCGAGCAGGTACAGGTTGTGTCCGAGGATCGTGGGTTGGTGCACGAGTTGGCGGGTGGGCGTTCCGTCGTCTGAGAGCTTCACGAACCAGTCGGCGGGGACCTGCTCGATGTCGGTTGCGGCGTCGAGCTCGATATCCAACGGTTGAGTCTGTACGGGTGTGAAGGCGTGCCCCGGGGGGACGTTGAAGAGGAAGTGGCCGGTGAACATCGTGAACACCAAGGCGCCGACGATGATGGCCACGGGAGCGGCCAGGCGCAGTCGGGCTCGGCCGATGGCGATGCCCATGGCGCCGACGAAAGCGACGATGAGCAACGGCTGGAGAAGCTCCGCGATGGGGTGTAGGGCGGTGTCGGTTCGTCGTGGGTGCTCCCCGAGCCAGAAGCCGCCCTCGATCCGAGAGGCGATGGCGAGCCCCACCACGATGCAACCGGTCAGCAGCACCGGGAAGACCAAACCGCCGAGGCGGGCCAAGGCCCGGTGGTCGGGGCCGAGCGGAGCGCTCTCGGAAACGTCGTGCTGGCCGTCTCGGCGCCCGGTGCGGAAGGCGGCGATGAACGTGCCGAGCACGATCGGTAGGAAGACCTGGGGGAGTTTCTCCTCGTAGCTGGCACCGGGCCAGTCCGAGGTAGTAGAGCTGGCCGCGAAAGCGATGGTGAGAACGAAACCCACCCATAGGGAGACACGACGCAACGAGCGGCCGGCTTCGATACGGGCGAGTTGGCGGACGGATCCGGGTAGGACCCCCTCGGCCGAGGCGGTCCTGGCGTGAGCGGTCCTGGCGTGAGCGGTCATAATGTGGCTCCGTTGCTGGTGGCGAAGAGGTAGCCGTCGTCGATGTTCGGTTCGACGAGCTGCACCCCGGCAGGGGGGGTACCGATGCTGCGTACGAGGCCGTCGCTGGTGACCCACGTGCGGATGGCCTTTGGGTGTGGGTGGTCATCGACCCAGACCCGCCCCGTCGCCATATCGGCGAGCTCGCGGGGTGTGCCGGCAAAGCGCAATCGGCCACGGTCGAGCACCAACACCTGTTGGCAAAATGCGGCCACCTCGTCGGTGTGGTGGGTGGACACGACCACCGTGCCGTGTTGACCGGCCCGAGAAACGACGTCACGTAGCCGGAGCCGTTGGTCGGGGTCCAGCCCAGCCGAGGGTTCGTCGAGCACCAGGAGCCGTGGTTGGCCCACCAGCGCGGCGGCGATGGCGACCCTGCGTTTCATGCCTCCGGACAGGGTGCGGATGCGTCGGTGCATGTCGTCCTCCAGCCCGACCGCGGACAGCGCCTGGCGGACCTCGTCGTGGCGGATCTTGGGGTTGGCGATCTCCTTGAGGACGGCCACATAGTCCACGAGGTCGAAGGCGGTGAAGCCCGGATACAACCCGGTGTCCTGAGGGAGGTAGCCGAGCGTGCGCCGGATCCCCAGCCGGTCCCGTGACCGGGCGGGATCGAAACCGAGGAGCCTGATCGTGCCCCGGTCGGGGGTAAGCACCGTGGCCAGCATGCGTAACAACGTCGTCTTGCCGGCACCGTTGGGGCCGAGGAGCCCGATCACGCCCGAACCCCCCGACCAGTTGAAGTCCTCGAGAGCGATGGTCGATCGATAGCGCTTCACCAGGCCGGTGAGCTCGAGATCACAGGTCACGTTGTTCTCCAGTTCGGTAGGGCGTCGCGGCGCGAAAGCGTCACGATCGAGGCCCCGAGGATCACCACGAGGCTGACGATCTGGATGCGCACGCCGTAGGACGCCAGCTCATGGACGGCGTCCGCCGTGCCCAGGGTGCGGTGGCCTCGGGCCCACAGCGCGCAGACCACAAACCATCCGGCCCCCAGGCCCAGCGCCAGGCGCACCGGGTTCATCCAGGTTGCCGCGGCGATGACAATCGCCGCCAAGGCGAATCCGGGACCGAGCCACACGACGGACTCGGACCAGTCGAGCGGTGTGAAGGCACTGCTGATCAGACCGGCGACCGCGCTGACCGCGGTGGCCAACAACGCCCGCAAGAACGGCAACCGACCCGCCGCCAACGGGGTGGCGACGGAGAGGGAGCCGGCCGGGTCCGTGCTCGGCCAGAAGGCAACGACCGCGGCCGCGACGGGGGCGAGGGGTGCCATGGCAACGAGAACGGCCAGGCTCAGCGGAGGTTCGATGGCGGCGGCGAAACCCACAGCAGCCAACAGTGTCCCCGCCAAGAGCACGGATGCAGCCACCAGCGCCGGGCTAGCCAAGGACACCTGGAGCGCGCCGGTCGATCGATGGAGGTGGCGTCGAGGCCGATCGATGCGGTCCGTGATGGCCCGCAACGTGGCGTCCTGCGCCGTGCCCGGTGAGGGGCGAGCGGAGGCCAGGTTGGATCGACAATGCTCGCAGGCCAACAGATGAGCCTCGATCGAGTCCCGCTCGATCGAGGCCGCGGCGCCGCCTGCGTAGCGCTCCAGCCGATCGACGGGGACGTGCCAGTCGTGGTCAAAACTCATGCCAGAGCCTCCCGGAGTTCGTGCCGAGCCCGCATCATCCTGGTCTTGACCGTACCGCTCGGTATGCCCAGCAGCAGCGCTGCTTCCCGGCAGGTCAGCCCATCGAGAACCGTGGCCTGGACTACCGCCCGCAGCTCGGGAGACAGCCTTCCCAGAGCCGATCCGAGGTCTCCATGCTCCACCGCAACGAGCAACTCCTCTTCGGCCGAGATCGCCTGGCCGGGCCGCTGGGCCATGAGCCGCTCGGTCACCGAACGGCGGGGCCGAATGGCGTGCAACAGCTGGCGGTAGGAGATCCCCCAGATCCAGGCCGGAACCACACCCGTGCCCGAATAGCGCCGGGCGGAGTTCCAGATGGCGACGAAGGTGTCCTGGACCACTTCCTCGACAACGCCGCGGTCAGCACAGCGGTAGGCCAGCCGAATCGAAAGCCACGGTTCGTGGCGCCGGTACAGCTCGATGATCGCGCCACGGTCGCGATCGACAACGGCCGCGAGCAGCTCGACGTCGCTGCGGCCATCGACCTTCGAGGGGCTCATGGCTAACTGTGCCACTCTGTGCCCACTTTGGTTCACGACGCCGAGCGGCCCCAGCCCAACTTCGGACTGGAGCCGCTCCGAACACGCCGAGGTGACGCTGATCAGTTGTCGGTATCGCCCTCGGTATCGTCTTCGTGGTCCGCCTTCGAGCCGACGACCTTGAAGCCCTCATCGAGCTGCACATCGACCTGGGAGCCATCTTCGAGGGTGACCTCGACCTCGTACAGGCTTTCCTCATCGCCCACCTCGGTGTCCGAAACCGTCCCTCCCCCGGTGTGGGCGAGCGCAGCCCGGCTGGCGGCGGTGAGAGCGGCACCGCTGATGGGCGCCTCGCTGTCACCGCTGGAGCCCGCCCCGGCCAAACCCGTACCCGCCACCGCGATCACACCGACGGTGACCGCCACGAGACTTCCGGCCAGCGCTGCCGCCACCCTCCTTGGCCTCGACATGAGTCTCATAGTCGCCTCTATCTTTCTGGTTGTTCGTCGCGGCTGCTCGTTGCAGCTTGGCAATTCCTTTTGAACAAGGTAGTGAACCCTCGCTGACTGCTCGCTGAACCCCAAAGAGACGGGCTCGGGTGGCCAGGACATGGAGTTTGCCGCGCGTCGGTTCAGTACCCTGTCAGCTCCGGTGGGCACACTGTCGGGGAGGTGTAGGCCCATGAAGCTGTTGTTGGTGGAAGACGACCAGAAGATCGCCTTGGCCGTGCAGCGCGGCCTGGTGGCGGAGGGTTTCAGCGTCGAGATCGCCGCCGACGGCAACGACGGGCTGTGGCGGGCAACGGAAGGCTCCTACGACCTGATCGTGCTGGACATCATGCTGCCCGGTCTTAACGGGTACCGGGTCTGCGCCGAGCTCCGCGCGGCGGGAATTTGGACCCCCATCCTCATGCTCACTGCCAAAGACGGCGACCTCGATGAGGCCGAGGCCCTCGACACCGGAGCAGACGACTACCTGGTCAAGCCGTTCTCCTTCCCGGTGCTGGTGGCCCGGATACGGGCCCTGTTACGACGCAACCGAGGCGGTGACGTGGTGGCGCTGTCCGCTGAGGGGTTGCGCATCGACCCCGGCGCCCGCCGGGCCTGGCGCGACGAGGAGGAGATCTCCCTCACCACCCGGGAGTTCGATGTGTTGGAGTTCATGGTCCGACGCCGCGGCCAGGTGCTGTCGAAAATGGAGATCATCGCCGGGGTGTGGAGCGATGAGTTCGACGGTGACCCCAACATCGTGGAGGTCTACGTAGGTCGGCTCCGCCGCAAGATCGACGGACCCTATCCCCAACATCCGCTGATAACTACGGTGCGCGGCGCCGGCTACCGCCTGGGTCAGCACTGATATGCCGCGCCTGCCGCGCCGGCCGCGCCTGCCGGACGGTATCCGAGTTCGGGTCACCGTGGCCGCCGTGTTGGCTGTCACTGCCATGTTGATCATGACCGGTTACGCCCTGACCGCCTCCCAGCGTCGCCTGCTCACCAACAACCTCGACGACGGTTTACGCGGTCACGCCGCCGAGCTCGTCCGTCAGGCCGTCGTCCTATCCGCCGACCCCTCCGGTGGCGCCAGCCCCCCTGCGCCGCTGATCGGCAGCGGCGATGATGACGCCATCGCCCAGATCGCTACCTCCGAAGGCCAGGTGCTCAACGCCTCGGCCAACTTCCTGCGTCAGCCGGCTCTCGGTCCCCCCGGCAACCAGCGCCTCGTCCAGGTTCGCTCGGTCCGCCTTATACCAGGAGAGCAGACCTATCGAATCTTCTCCCAACGCTCCGGCCCCTTCGTGGTCCACAGCGCCTCGCCATTGGATGACATCGAAGACAGCGTCGCCGCCTTACGCGTGGGCCTCGTCCTGGCCATTCCGGTCGTGGCCGCTTTGTTGGGCCTGCTTATTTGGGGCCTCATTGGGCGAACCCTGCAACCGGTGGAGGCAATCCGCCGGGAAGTGACCGACATCTCGGGGCGCAGCCTGCATCGGCGCGTTCCTGCCCCCCACGGAGACGACGAGATTGCCCGGCTGGCTCACACCATGAACGCCATGCTCGACCGGCTGGAACAGGCCGCTCACCGTGAGCAGCGCTTCGTCGCGGACGCTTCCCACGAGCTACGCAGCCCGCTCACCCGCATGCGCACCGAGCTAGAGGTGGATCTGCTTCATCCCGCCACCGCGGATGTGGCGGGCACCCAGCGCAGCCTGCTGGCGGAGATTCAACAACTGCAACACCTCGTCGAGGACCTCCTCGTCCTGGCTCGCCACGACGAGGAGGCCGAGATGGAAACGGCACGCACCGCCTACCCGGCGGTCGACCTCGATGACATCGTGTTGCGAGAAACAGCAGAGCTGCGCCGCTTGGGCCCTTGCCGGATCGAGGTCGGCGCCGTGTCCGCTGCGCAGGTCAGCGGCAAGGCCGAAGATCTGAGGCGGGTCGTGCGAAACCTGCTCGACAACGCCCGGCGTCATGCCCACCGCGTCATCATCGTTTCCCTCACCGAAAGAGACGGCCTTTGCCGGCTGACCGTGACCGATGACGGCTCCGGGGTGGCCCCAGAAGTGCAGGAGCGTATCTTCGAACGCTTCGCCAGGGCCGACGACGCTCGCCGCGGCAGTGACGGCGGTACCGGGCTCGGTCTAGCCATTTGCCGCGAGATACTGCGTCGCCACCGCGGCACCATTCGGGTCGAATCCAACGGGCAGGACGGGGCGAGCTTCATCGTCGAATTACCCGGCCGGAGCCTTGAACACGACGAAGGTTCTGACCGCAGCTCGCTCAGCGTTCAATGATCAGGGGTACCGCGCTCGGCCCGCGGACCTGACCGCCGTTCCATTTGACCTCGGCGTCCTCGTCGAGGCGAAAAGACGGAAAGGCTAGGAGCCATTCCTCCAGGCCGACCTGCAGCTCCATCCGAGCCAGGTTCGAGCCCAAACAACGGTGAATGCCCAAACCAAAGGCGGCGTGGCGGTTGATGGCACGGTCGATGATGGGTTCGTCGGGGTGCTCGAACACGGCCGGATCCCGGTTGGCGGCGGGGTAGGACAGCAACACCCGCTCACCCGGATAGATCCGCTCACCGCCGATCTCCACTTCCTCGGTGACGATGCGAGCCATGGTCGCCGGTGAGTACAGCCGCAGAAACTCCTCGATGGCGGTGGGCATCAGAGCTGGTTCTGCCACCAGGCGGGCACGATCCTGCGGGTGGGTGGCGAGATGCCACAGGCTGGCGCCCAGCGAGCTCCACGTCGTGTCGATGCCAGCCAGCAGCAGCACATAGAGAATGCCGATGATGTGTTTGTGGTCGAGCGGGGCTCCGTCGATCTCGGCGTTGATCAGGTAGCTGATGAGGTCCTGGGGTGGGTGTGGGTCATGACGGCGCTGCTCGATCTGGGCGGCGAAGTAGTCGCGCACCTCCCGGGATGCGGCGAGCAGCACCTCGGGCTGGGTCGGGCCCACCTTCAGGATCCGTACCACCCAGTCGGTAAAGCGGCCTTCTTCTTCCACCGGCACGCCAAGCATGCCAGCGATCACCCGTACCGGCAGGTGCTGCGCGTAGTCCGACGCGGCGTCGGCCCGGTCCCCGCCGCGCTCGGCCAGCTCGCGCAAAAGGTCACGGGCGATCTCGCGGGTGATCGGCACCAGTCTCTCGATAGCCGCCGCCGAGAAGGCCGGCAGCAGTAGCCGGCGAATGGGGCCGTGCATCGGTGGGTCGAGGGTGACGGGCGGGCCGATGAACAACGGCCCCTCCCCTGGCTTGGTGCCCGTCACGCTCACCGTCACCGAGGAGAACCGCTCGCTGTCCCCCGCAATGGCGGCGATATCCGCGTACCGGGTCGGCAGCCACTGCCCGCCCCACCTATCGGTGTGAGCCACCGGGCGAGTTTCCCGCAACCGGGCCAGGAAAGGAAAGGGGTCACGTACGAACGCAGGATCAAAGATGTCGAAATCGAACGCCACCGCCCCCTCGCCGTTGGCGCCCAGCAACTCGGTGGAACTCGATGGATCTCGCCCTGACATGGCCACCCCCGTTTGGGGACGCATCCCCCCTTGGAACGCAGCGTAGCGTTCAAGTGTTCACCCTTGCCGCCGTCAGCCTTTCTGCCATGGGTTTCCCCCACGATCCACTGGGCATGGCAACGC
>JANPEN010000516.1:0-20210 GCA_031422955.1 Acidimicrobiia bacterium | reverse complement strand
GCACGGACGAGCTGCGTCCCGAACGAACAAGGGTCATCTGATGGCGGGCCGACCAGCGGGCGAAGGTGGCCTCGATGGCCGCCTCGGTGACCGCCCGAGCCCCGGGATTGGCGACCAGCACGATGCGCAAGGGCACTCATTGTGTCATGAGGGTCCTGGCATGAGGGTCGTGGCATGAGGGTCCCGGCCTGGGGTTTGGGGCGGGTGGCGGGGTGGGTCTCGCGGCCCGAGGCCACCGCCTTCGCCTGATTTGTGCCTTCCGGTGTTCGGCGCAGCACAATTCAGTTATGCATGTCGTCGTCTGCGTGAAGCAGATTCCAGATCCGGCCGAGCCCGGGTCGCTTGATCCGGCCACCAAGACGCTCAAACGGACGGGCAACATCATCCTTGATGAGTCCGACTCTTATGGCGTAGAGATGGCCCTGCAATTGGTCAGCACCGCTGGCGGCGGCAGCGTGAGCCTGGTCTCCATGGCTCCCGGCGGGGAGACCAAGGGCCTGCGAACGGCCCTAGCCATGGGGGCGGCGGACGCCATCCTCATCTCCGACCCCGCCCTGGCCGGCACCGACGCCCTAGGGACGGCCAGGGTGCTCGCTGCCGCCATCGCCCGCCGGTCGCCCGATCTGGTCCTCACCGCCACCGAGTCCTCCGACGGTTACACCGGCACGGTGCCCAGCCAAATCGCGGAGCTGTTGGGGCTACCGTCGGTGACCTTCGCCAAGTCCATCGTGGTCAACGGCGAAACGGTCGACGTGCAACGCCAGACCGAGTCCGGCTACGACGAGGTGACCTGCCCGCTGCCGGCCCTGGTGTCGGTGACCGCGGGGGTGGTGGAGCCCCGCTATCCGTCCTTCAAGGGCATCATGGCGGCCAAATCCAAGCCGGTCGAGCAGCTAACGGTGAGTGATCTGGGTCTCTCCGCCGACCAGGTGGGTTGGGCCGGCAGCGGCCAGGAAATCGTAGACATCGTGGCCGCCGAGGCCCGCCAGGCCGGCCGAGTCGTGGAAGACGAAGGCGAAGGGTTCGCGGAAATCGTGGCCTTCCTCGAGAACTTGAAGGTGATCTGAGATGGCTCTGGACAACGTATGGGTGTTTGCCGAAGCGGACGAGGGCACGGTCAAGACCATCACCCTCGAGATGCTGGCCAAGGCCCGCCAGATCGCGGATGAGGTGAGTTGTTTCTACTTCGGGGACGGCGACGAGGTGGCCGCCGTGCTGGGCGAGCACGGCGCCGCCACCGTGCTGGCCACCGGCGACGTGGACGACGTGCTGGTTGGCCCGCCCCTGGCCGCCGCCCTGGCCGCCAAGATCGAAGCCGACGGGGCGCCCGACCTGATAATGATCGGTACCACCTACGACGGCCGTGACGTGGCCGGCCGCCTGTCAGCCATGCTCGGGGCCCCGGTCATCACCAACATCGTGGATCTGGAGCTCGACGGGGACGACGTGGTCGGGGTGGAACCCGTTTTCGGTGGGGTCACCAACGTCAAGACCCGCTTCACCGGGGACACGGTAAAGATCGTGCTGGTGCGGCCCAAGTCCTTCGCTGCCGAGCCCTCCGGGGGAGCTGAAGCCGACGTTGAAGACCTCGACGTGCCCGAGATGGGGGCCACCGGCCAAGCCAAGGTCATCGCCCGTCACGTGGAGGAGACCACCGGCCCCAAGCTGGAAGAGGCCGCCATCGTGGTCTCCGGCGGGCGGGGCCTGGGCGAAGCCTCCAAGTACGCCATGGTGGAGGAGCTGGCCAAGCTGCTGCGGGCGGCACCGGGGGCGTCCAGGGCCATCGTCGACGCCGGTTGGGTGCCTTACTCCCATCAGGTGGGCCAGACCGGCAAGGTGGTCAAGCCCAACGTCTACATCGCCTGCGGCATTTCCGGCGCCACCCAGCACATGGTGGGGATGAAGGGCTCCAAGTACATCATCGCAGTGAACAAGGACAAAGAAGCCCCCATCTTCTCCATCGCCGATCTGGGCATCGTGGGCGATGTCCACAAGGTCGTTCCCAAGCTCATCGAGGCGCTCAAAGCTCGCTGAGAATTTACCGGCCGTTGGGCGGGGTCATTCCAGGCGCTGGTCGTTGGCCATGGCTGCCCAGGAAAGACCTCGCTCAGGGTCGACCACCGCCAGGCGGAAGGACCAGCCCATCTCCGGTTCGGCGGTGTCCCACGTGTAGAAGCCCAGTTCGTGCAGGGCTTGGCCGATATCGGCAGCCGGGCGGGGCCAGCCGTCGGCCAGACCGGCCAAGCTGGCCACTGTCCACCAGGCGTTAAAGCGCCCCGCGGCCATGCCCCGACGCCGTCCGTGGGCTCCGCCTGAGGCGGCTGTCCAGGCCATGATCTCCAGTGCCTGCTGACCGGAGATGGGCCCGATCCGGGCCTGGGGGACCCCCAGAGCGGCGATAGCGTCGAGCACGTCGCCGGACACCGTGATGGCGTCGGCTCGGCCGTTGGATTCCGTGGTCCAGGGCCGGGTCAACTCGTTGAGGGCGTCGTTGGTGAGGGGGTCCCCGGCCAGGCGAGCCTCCTCGATGGGCAACACAACGGGGCGCAGGGGGCCGACGTTGCTGGGTGGTGCAAAGATGGCTCGACGGGGTTCGTAGGTGGCCAGCGGGTAGCTCGGTTCCCAGGGTTGGAGCACCAGGGGTAGATCGAACACCGAGGTGTCGATGCTGCGGTCGTGGCGCAGATCCTCGCCCCGCAACACCCGCTCGTAGGCCACCAGGGCCTTGATCGGTCCCCCCTCCAGGTGGGGCGCCAAACTGGCCCAGTCGTGGGTGGATGCCACCACCTCGCTGAGCGGTCCGATGGCGAAACGGCCGGTGGCCTCGGTGACGATGGCGGCGGCGTAGGCCGGGTCCGCCTGCAGGGCCAGTCGATACTCGGCGTGCGCGGCGGCCGGCCACAGCTGACGACCGCTCTCGGAACCCGCTCGACTGCGATCACGCAAGCGGCGCAGCTCGGCCCACTCGGCCCGCTCGCACAGGGTGTCGATATGGAGCAGGAGGCCGTCGAGGTCGGCCCGATCGATCAGTTCATCCAGCAGGCTCATGGGTACGGCTTTCCAGGGTGGGTGCTCCGGGGATGGATCAGACGTGGATCAGACGAGGGGCCAGGGGTAGCGGCGGCCGCTCGGATCGGCCGGGAAACAGCGACCGCCCAGCAACAGCTCGACCCGGCCAAGGCAGGCGTCGCGCTCCTCGTCGTCGTCGAGCAACTCGGTCAACGAGGTCGGCAGGCCGGCGGCGGCCAGCCGGGCCAGATCCTCGAGCAGGTCCTCGGGTATGGGCTGGCCGGCGTAGTCCCACAGCACGGTGCGCAGCTTGAACTCGGCGTGGAAGCTGAGCCCGTTGTCGATGGCGTAGATCCGCTCGTCCTTGCCCACCAGGCAATGGCCGCTCTTGCGGTCCGTGTTGTTGGCCACCACATCGAAGGCGCAGATGGCCATGAGATCGGCCCGGTAGCGGGGTTTTTCGGCGATGGTAAAGTAATGCTGCTCGAAGTCGGCGTCGACAAAAAGTTGCACCGAACCCTGTCCCAGCGGCCCGTCCCGCAGCACGGTGGGCGGAACCACCTGCCAGCCAAGGGCGGCGGACAGCTCGTAAGCGGCGACCTCGCGTTTGTAGAGGCCGGAGGGGAAATCCCACAGAGGGCGTTCGCCTCGCAACGGCTTGTAGATGGCCTGCCGCTCGCCGCTGTCCTCCAGCGCCACCAGGAACGTCCCGTTGGAGGACCACGGCATACGGCCCAGTATCTCCATTGGGCATTGAGTCAGGGCGTGCAGGGTCTCGTCGTCGTCGACGTGGGCTCGTGCCGGCCCGCTCACCGGGTGCTGCTCATGGCCGAGGCGTTCAGTGGGGACGATGCCCGTTGGTCTTGATGCAGGTATGGCCGTCCTGATCGATGGCCCGCCCGCACAGTGGACACAACGGCCGCCCTCCCGCCACCAGGTCATGGGCTCGAAGCACGAAGGCCTGGACCTGTTCCCTGGTCAGCACCCAGCGTGCCGCGATGGCTTCAGGCACCGAATCGGGGTCGTCGCTGATGACGAGCTCCTCAACGAGCAGCAACAGCCGGTCATGGTCGCTGTCGTAGCCCAGGCCGATACCTCCCACCACGAAGGCTTCCTCGACCGGGAAGACCAAGTCCACCTCGGTGGGCAGCGGCCCCAGCGGCCGGCCCGGTAGGTCGGCGAGGATCCGGGCGAAGGACTCTCCCAGCGCCCCTACCTGCTGTTTCTCGCAACGAAGGGTGACTAGCACCCCTTCCCCCTGGCATTGGAGGTAGAAGACCCGCTGGCCCGGTTCGCCCAAAGCGCCGGCGGTGAAGTGCTGGGGGTTGATGACGTCGTAGGGCGATGGCATGTTCATGATGGCTGCAAGGTCCGCAGGTCCCGCCCGGTGGAGTTGGTGGCCAGCACGACCGGCCCCGCAGCGGTGTAGAGCACGGCGCTGATGGAGCAGGGGGACACCACGATGCGCTGGAAAAGGTCCAGGTGGGTGCCCACCGCGGCGGCCAAAGCGGCCTTGATGGGATCGGCGTGGGATACCGCCACCACCGTCTGGCCGGGATGAGCGGCCCGAAGCCGGTCAAGGGTGGTGACCATGCGCAAGTGCATCTCGGCGAAAGACTCACCGTCGGGGAAGCGGAAGCCGGAGGGGTAGCGCTGCACGGTGGTCCATTCCGGCAGTTTGAAAAGGTCCTTGAGCTGAGCACCGGTCCACTGGCCGAAATCGCATTCCAACAGGCCCGGCTCGGGTTTCACCCGCAGACCCAGGGCTGCCCCGATGGGGGCGGCCGTTTCCCTGGTGCGTTCCAACGGTGAGGCATAAACCGCGGCCACGTTCTTCAGTTTGGCGATGCGTTTGGCCGCTTCGGCCGCCTGCTTGGTGCCCTCGGGGGAGAGGTGCAGGCCCTTGGCCCGGCCTGGCAGCGAGGTGCCCGTGGTCGGGGTCTTGCCGTGGCGCACCAGCAGAATGAGGGTCGGCTTGGGCCCTTCTGGCTTGTCCTCGCTCGGTGGGGTGGGGGCGGCGGCCGGCTTGGGGCGGGCGGCGGGCGGGTCAGCGGCAGGCATGTATCCCCTAACCTAGCTGTGCGTGGCAGGGTGAGTGAGCGAGGCCGAGCGGGCTGCGAGCCCAGTCAGGCTAGGTTCCCGGGCCGATGGCATCGAGCCGTGAGATCGCGCTGGCCGCCCTGGGGAACGAGGTGATCGCCTGTCGCCGCTGCCCCCGGCTGGTGGCCTGGCGCGAAGAGGTGGCCGCCACCAAACGGGCCGCCTTCCGCGACGAGCACTACTGGGGGGCGCCGGTGCCAGGCTTTGGCGATATCGACGCCACCGTGGTGGTGATCGGCCTGGCCCCCGCCGCCCATGGCGCCAACCGCACCGGACGCATGTTCACCGGCGATCGCTCGGGAGACTGGTTGTTTCGGGCGATGCACCGCGCCGGTTTGGCCAGCCAGCCCGACAGCCGCCATCGAGACGACGGGTTGGTGTTGTGGGGTAGCTACGTCACGGCTCCGGTTCGCTGCGCGCCGCCGGCCAACCATCCCACCCCCCCGGAGCGAGCGGCCTGCCAGGGATTTCTCCTGGCCGAGCTGGCCTTGTTGGAGCAGGCCCGTGTCTTCGTGGCTCTCGGTGCCTTTGGCTACCAGGTGGTGGCGCAGCTGCTGGGGGTGGCTCGCCCGAGACCCCGCTTCGCCCATGGTCTGGAGGTGGTGCTGCCCGCGGGAGCCACGTTGTTGTGCAGCTATCACGTGAGCCAGCAGAACACCTTCACCGGCCGCCTCACCGAGCCCATGCTCGACGCCGTTTTCCGCCGGGCGGCCAGCCTGGGCGGACGGCTGCTCCCCGATCTGGGTTAGGTCGATCACCTGCTGCCCACAGCCAGTGCGGGTGTTGACACTGCACTGGCATGGAAGATTCCTGGGGAAGTCGTCACCAGCCAGCGGGATGCTCGCCGAGTTGTTCGGTGCTGCCAGTGTTGTCAGCGCCGGCGCCGACGGGTTCGCTGCGCTCGTCCCGGCGGTCCCGCTTTCTGCGCCGGCGTGCGGTCGAGATCGATTTCGACCTGCTGCTGGCCGAGCTCATCGCCGCCGAAGATGCCGCCGCCGCCTCCACCTTGGCCCCCGAAGACGAGATCGATCCGGCCGAACGGGCCCTGCTGATCCAGCTCTACCGGGAGCTGGTTTCCACCATCGAAGGACCCGTCGTCCCCTTTCCCGTGGAGCTGCTGGCGGATCCGGCCCTAGCCGTCGAGCGCCCCGAGGGCGCCACCGTGTTCGATCTGGATGCCTTCAGGACCAGCAGGGGTTAGCGGCAACAGCGGCGGCTGATCAGGGGGCCGGTAGCCTGGCCGGTTGTGTCTGAGCCTCCGCCGCTGCAACCAGCCGCCGGTCTGTCGCGGCGGTGGGTGGTCCGCATCGTGGTGTCGACCCTGGCCGTGTTCGTGGCGGTGGCGGTGGCGACGGTGCTGTTTCGCCCCTCTTCGCAGCCCGCGCCCTCCGCCGGCTTCGATCGACAGTTTCTCGGCGCCTGTACTCGGGGCGGGGTCGAGGAGGCTCGCTGCCGTTGCGCCTACGATCGATGGTCGGCCGAGGCCGATGATCTAGGCCCGGCTCGCCCAGCCTCGCTGGGCTCGCTCGACGATGCGTTAGCCGACGGCGGCGAGGTCCCCGCGGCCCTAGCCGCTTCGCTGGCCGGCTGCTAAGCCCAGACTGGGCGACGCCGTTCAACCATGCAGCCCCCGAGCTAGCCTGCCGCCATGACCGTGACCGAGGACGCGCCCGCGGCGGCGAGCCAACGCTGGACCTTCCAATGGAAGGAGCTGTACGACGAGGTCATCACCTCGGGGCTGTGTACCGGTTGCGCGGGTTGTGTGATCGCCTGCCCTCACGACGTCATCGGTTACAAGCACGAGCCGGGCCAGTACAAGCCGTTCCATCTGGAAGAGGAACTCGGCTTGGACAACTGCGTCCACGGCGAAAAAGGTTGCACCTCCTGCACCAGGGCCTGCCCCCGGTTCCGGGCCTGGGAGCCCGAGGCGGACATGCACCTGTTCGGGCGGGTGCGCACCGCAGAGGAGCTGTCCGGCATCTATAAAGACGTCATTCTCTGTCGGGCGTCGGATGATTTTGTCTACGACATCGGCCAGGACGGCGGGTTGGTCTCCGCCATTCTCATCTGGGCCTTGGAGCATGGCTACATCGACGGTGCGCTGGTGTCGGGGTTGGAAACGAGCGAGGGGGGCGAGGGGGGATGGAAGGCCATCCCCATGGTGGCCACCAATCGGGAAGAGGTCCTGCGCGGTGCCGGTAGCCGATACACCTACTCGGCCAATACCATTGCTTTCGACGAGGCCACTGAACGTGGCCTGAAGAACCTTGCTTTGGTGGGTATGAGCTGCCAGACCTCTATCGGCCCCATTATGTGGAGCCGCAAGGTGGGTAAGGTGTCGCGCCCGATCAAGCTCAACATCGGGCTGTTGTGTTCCAAGAGCTTCGATGATTCATTGTTCGATGAGCTCTTCTATCTGAAGTACGGTTTGGCGAAGGATCAGATTAAGAAAATGAATATTAAAGGCGTCTTTCAGATCTGGATGAAGGACGGTAGCTACCATGAGATCAACCTCAAGGAGTGCCACGCGTGGACCCGCGAGGGCTGCAACCTCTGCCCGGATTTCGCCGCTGAGCACGCCGACATCTCCACCGGTGGTATCGGTGATGGCACCGACTGGACCCTGACCGTGGTGCGCTCGGAACTTGGTCGAGAGATCATCGTGCGCATGCTCCAAGACGGGGTCATCGAAGCCAAACCGGGCGACAGCGACCCCGGTGCCATCAAGCTGATGCACAAGCTGTCCGAACGAAGCCGGGCCCGCTGGCCTGCCTGGGCCTCTGGCGAAGCCAGGGTCGGTCTACCCGAAGGGGCCAAAGCCGACCACTGAGACGGTGGGCTCGGGTTCCCGTCGGGCGCAGTCAGCGGCGCGGCTCCGAGTGAGCGCGCCTAACGTCGGGCCATGCTCGATCCTGCTGCGTATCAAACAATCTCCATCGACAAGCGCGACGACGGGGTGGCGGTGTGCACCCTCAACCGACCCGAGCGGTTGAACGCCGTCAACGCGGTGATGCACCGCGAGTTGGCCACCCTCACCCGCGACATCCAGGCCGATCGCAGCGTGCGGGCGGCGGTGATCACCGGCGCCGGCCGAGCGTTCTGTGCGGGAGGTGATTTCTCGCCCAGCGGGGAGGTCATGGGGTCCACCACCGGCGGCATGCTGGAGGAGGCCCGCCGCATCGTGGACCACTTGCTGGAGTGCCAGAAACCGTTGATCTCCGCCGTCAACGGTTACGCCATGGGGCTGGGTGCCACCGTCGCTCTGCTGTGCGATGTGGTGGTGGCGGGGCGCTCGGCGGTCTTCGCCGACACCCACGTCAAGATGGGAATCGGCGCAGGCGACGGCGGTCAGCTCATCTGGCCGCTGCTGATCGGTGTGAACAAGGCCAAGTTCTTCCTCATGAGCGGCGAGCGGGTCAACGCCGAAGAAGCAGAGCGCATCGGCCTGGCCAGCTTCGTGGTCGCCGATGAGGAGTTGTTGGAGCGGGCTATAGCCATCGCGGCGAAACTGGCGGCGGGACCCAGCCAAGCCATCGCTGCCTCCAAGATGGCGGTCAACGCGTGGATGCGGTCGATTTCCGCCTCGGTGATGCCGTTGTCCTTGCAGCTAGAAGATGCCTGTTTCGGTTCTCCCGACCAGAAAGAGGCGGTGGCTGCGTTCAACGAGAAGCGCGACCCTACCTTCGGGAAGCGCTGAAGCGGCGGCCCTCGATGGTGATCGCCCATCGAAACGGTCACCACCGAGGTTTCGCAAAACGTTCGATAATCCTTCCTGGGATGTGACTTCGTGCATCGAGGCTTGGGCCGTGGTCGAGTCAGATCACGAGCTCACTAGGGAGAATCAATGAAAATCAAAGGACGCACCAGAGCTGCTATGGCGGGGTTGATGGTTGCATCTATCGTTGCCGTCGCCGCTCCGGTCGGTGCCGAGGAGTCCGAACGTCGTGAGTTACTCTTGCAAGCGGCACAGGAGAACACCGTCGACAACACCGCTACCTTGCCGGTGTTCGCCGGGATCGACGCCGACGGGGAGACCTTCGAGTATGTCGTGACCGAGTCCTCCAACTCTAAAGACGCCGAGCGGCGTGGGGTCAACCGTTCGCCCAAGTTGGCCAACGCCAAAAACTCTGCCGCCGTGCAACGAGGGCGTTTCGACAGCGCCGGTGTGCTGTATCTCGAAGACACCGTCGATTTCGCGCCGGCCCGGGTGGTGACCCCAGGGCCGGGTGGCTTCCCGCCGTTGGCGGCGGCCCCGGGGGCGGTCGGGCAGGCCGGCTACAGCCCGTTGGTGCATGCAGAGACCGCGTCGCTCACAGGTCCCGGCGGCGCTCGTTGGGGAGCGGTTGGCATCATCGTCAATTGCCCCATGATCAGCATCGTGGACTGATCGCGCCGAATCGGCATCGGTTGGTCGTGTCCGGTCCCGGTGGGACGGGGCACGACCGCATGCCGGCCGACCATGCACCAGCAGCCCAACCCGGTGTTGGTATTATTGCTGCCGTCATGACGGCACTCCAGCCAGGTCCGACCGCTCCGCCGAGACGGCCCGTGCCCGGACGCAGTTGGGCCCAGCGCCTCGTCATCACCTCCGGCGCCCTGCTGGCCGTGGTGGCCATGATTGGCGCGCTGGTGGTGGCGGTGGCCTGGTGGCGGCTGGGCTCCTTCGATCGGGTCAGCTTGGACCTGGCCCCGCAGGCGGACAACCGGCCCTTGAACTTTCTGGTGGTGGGGTCCGATAGCCGGGCCGGCGTGAGCGAGAACGACGCCGATGCTGGCGCCTTTTTGGACGAGGAAATCAGCGGTCAACGCACCGACACCATCATCCTGATGAGGGTTGACCCTTCGGATAACTCCGTGTCGTTGCTGTCCATCCCCCGGGATCTGTGGGTGCCTCTGGGGGGCACCGGGGCGGAGGATCGGATCAACGTGGCCTTCGCCGAAGGCGGGGCCCAAGAGCTCATCAACACCGTTCGCTCGGTGTTCGACATCACCATCAACCACTACGTTGAGGTCAACTTCGGCGGGTTCAAGGCGCTGGTGGACACCATCGGCGGGGTACCCATGTACTTCGATACCCCCATGCTGGATGAATACTCCGGCCTGGCCATCCCCGAGGCGGGTTGCGTGGTCCTTGACGGCCAGCAGGCGCTGGCCTTTGCTCGGTCCCGCCACCTGCAGTACCTCGACGCCGAAAGCGGCGAGTACTACACCGACCTCACCGCCGACCTCGGGCGGATCACCCGCCAGCAGCTGTTCTTGCGCCAGGCCATGGACAAAGCCACCTCGTTGGGCCTGACCAACGTGACCAAGCTGAACCGACTGGTCGGCGTGGCCACCGACAACATCACCTTCGATGACGACATGACCAACTCCGAGTTGCTCAGCCTGGCTAAGCGTTTCGCCTCGATCGACTCATCGGCAATGAAGACCTTCGCCTTGCCCACCGAGCTGTCCGAAACCTCCGAGGGGGCCTCGGTGGTGTTGCTGAAGGAGCTCGAGGCCAAGCCGGTGCTGGACGTTTTCCGTGGGGTCGTGCCCACTACCTCCACCACCGGGGCGCCGAGCCTGAGTCCGGCGGCGGTGACCGTGGACGTACTCAACGGAACCGGCGTGGCCGGCCAGGCCACCGATACGGCAGACGCGCTGCGGGCCATCGGGTTCGGCGTTGGCCAGGTCGGCAACGCCGCCACCGCGGGCGCCACCCGCACGACGCTGCGCCATGGCCCCTCCGCAACGGCCGCCGCCGAGCTGGTGGCCTCTTACCTGCAACCGGGGGTGGCGCTGGTGGTGGACACCTCTCTCGCCAACACGGTGGTCTTGATCACCGGAGCCGACTTTACCGGCGTCACCGTGCCCGACGCGCCAGCGCCCGGCGCGACGGTGCCCGGCGGGGTCCCCGAGGTGACCACAACCGCGGCCGTCGGTGTGGCACCGCCCGGCCAGCCACCTCCCGGCACCACTTGCGAGTGACGCGCCCGGCCTTGTTGCTCCCGGTCGCCCCGTTCGTGATGAGCCGCCCACGTGGAGCACCGGCCAGGTAACGGCTGAGCAGGTTCTGCGCGCAACGTGTACGGGGCCCCGCCGGCAACTTAATTTTGGTGGTGGTCTGGGCATGGGGCCGACCGCGTTGGCTGGGCGGGCTGTCCACGTTGCCCCCAGAACCCTCCCGCCCACCCCCGTCGCAAGCTGTTTCCGCGCTGGGGGTGGCACGGACAACGGCCGGGGTGACCGACATTGGCGGGTTCGGCGGTTAGCGTGGGGGCGTGGTTGCTCATGAAGACTTTCGGGCCCGGAAGGTGGCGAGGCCGTGCACCGGGGCCGGCGTGCTGCTGGTCCTGTGCGTTGCCCTCACCGGCTGCGGAGCCGATGACGCATCATCGAGCGCCGTAACGTCGGGGTCCGCGGCCGCGTCCGCTTCCCCAACCCCCGCGGCGGATGCCGCCAAGGAGTCGACCGTGTCCGATGCCGCCAACTCGCCCACAACAGGATCCAAGCCAACGGTGTCCGTGCCGGCCGGAGCCGCCCCCACCAGCCTGGTCACTGAGGACCTCGTCGTAGGGACCGGGCCGGAGGCAACCAAGGGCAAGCAGGTGTCGGTGCATTACGTAGGCGTCCACTACACCGACGGTTCCCAGTTCGATGCCTCTTGGGATAGAGGCGAGCCTCTGGGTTTCACCATCGGGTCCGGCCAGGTCATCGCTGGGTGGGACCAGGGCGTAGCCGGCATGAAGGTCGGCGGTCGGCGCCAACTCACGATCCCCAGCGCCCTCGCCTACGGCGCCAGGGGCTTTCCTCCGGTGATCCAACCCAACGAGACGCTGGTTTTCGTGGTCGATCTGCTCGTGGTTGGCTGAAGTCGTCCCGGCTGTTCTTTCCCGCGGGAAGTTCGTCCCCCACGCAATCCAGATTCTGCTCTAGGCTCATTTAGCGCGGCCGTTCACGTTTCCGACGCACGCGTTACTGTCGACGTGAGAGTCCACTGGCTGCGATGCGCAGCCCTTCAAGGGGGAAAGGAACAACCATGAGCGAGCAGGGTCCGCAGCCGGTACCGGCGCTGGGGGTCAATCACCTGGTGCTGAACGTCCGAGACATCGAGGCGTCGCACAAGTTCTACACCGATGGTCTCGGTTGGAAGCAGATCGGCGCACTCGGCCCCCACTTCCCGATGGAAATGCGTTTCTACGCCAACCGTCCCGGCTCCCATCACGACGTGGCGCTGGTGCAAATGGGTAACCCCCAGGCGGCACCGCCGGTAGAGGAGTGGGGCTTGGTCGGCGGTACCGCTACCAACGCCATCAACCACTTCGCGGTGGCCTACCGCCAGGAAGACTTCGTCAAGCAGCTTGAGTACATGAAGGCGCACGACGTGGAGTTCAAGATCCGCGGGGAGCACGGCATGACCCACTCCTGCTACGTGGTCGATCCCGATGGAAACGGCATCGAGATCCTCTACGAACTGCCCCGCGAAACCTGGGAGCAGGACATCAACGGGGCATTGAACTATTTCGTGCTCACCGCGATTGACGGAGAAGATGCGCTGAAGGACAACACCGACTTCAAGGTCTTTACCGCACCGGGGGCCTGAGCAACCGCCGGCCCGGCCCGGCCCGGTCCGCAGCTCGCCGATGGGGGCGGGACCCCCGGGTGTGGGTACCTGGCCCGTTGCCTGGATCGATCTCGCCGCTGCACCGCTCAGCTGGTTGGCGCGGCGCCGGTGGGCGCGAGCAAGGCGATGAGCAAGATGTCGCCCTTGGCCAGCTCGATGGGGTCGGTGAGCTGCGCATTGGCTGCGCTGATCCCGACCCCTGGCGATGGTTCGCTGGGTTGGCTCTGCTGGCTCAACACCAGTCGATACACCCCCGCGGGTAGACCGGGGACTCGGGCCACCTGATCCACCACCACCTCCGTGCTGGCCACCTTGGTGTTGCCTGCGTCCAACACGTCGACCCGTAATGGGCCCAGCAACGGGCCTAGGACGGGGTCCACGGCCACGGCCTGGGACCGCTCGCCGCCGTGCAGGAGGGAGATCTCGACCGATGCGGCCGACGACGCCTTCGTCTGCCCGGCCGCCACCAGCGCCGCCCCCGAGGCGGCGTTGGCGCCTCCACCCGTGGTCCCCCCGCCGGCCGGGGGCGCAAGGGATACGTCGGCGCGGCCGCCCGCAGCCACCTCGAAGGGCTGCTCCGTGCCAGCACCAGAGGAGTTCGACGACAGCTCTTCATGGCCTTTGAGCTGCTCGAAGGCTGTCACCACCACCAGGGCGGCGACGCCGACATGGGCGGCGATAACCGCGTCGCGCGCCCAGCGATGCTGGTGAGAGGAGACTCGATGACCGTGGTGGAGGTGGGTCAACATGGCTCCAGTCTGGTCGCTCGGCCGCACCTGCGGTGATCAGCCCGACACAATCGGGCCAATATTTTGGGCGAACGATCTGGTCAGCAACGCCCTGACCTGCGCCTGGTTTCGGGCCGGTTGACGCTCAACACCACTTCACCCAGCGTCTACTTCGCCCGACCGATGAGCGCAGCCGATACCAGCGCGCCGCTCGGGCCGGGTTCGGCGACTTTCGCTCAGGCGACGGAGGTTCCCAGCAGGGCCCCGATGGTGTAGGTCACTGCGGCTGCGGCGATCACGATGGCTAGCTGGCGCAGGGCACCGAAAAGCAACGGTCGACCCCCGGAGCTGGCCACCCAGGCGCCCACAGCCAGGCTGAACAAGGCCGTGAGCACGACCGAAGTTGCCACCGCGGCCGCCCCCGAGGTCACGAACCAGGGCAGCAGCGGAGTGAAGGCACCTACGCTGAAGAGGGCAAACGAGGAGCCGGCGGCCACTCGGGGCGAGCCCAACTCCTCGGGGTTGAGGCCGAAGACGGTGCGCGAGGTGAAGGCGAAGAAGCTGTCGGCGTCAAGGGGCAGCTCGGTGCTGGCTCGTTGGGCCGTCTCCCGGCCGAACCCAGCGTCCTCGAGATGGCTGACCAGCGAGTCCAGCACCAACTTGGGGTTTCTCCGAACCAGCCGACGCAGCTCGGCCAGGATCCCTTCGTTGAGCTCGACCTGGCTGCGCACCGACACCCACTCGCCTGCGGCCATGGAAAAGGCGCCGGCGATGAGGCTGGCGAAGCCGGCCAGGCGAACCGTCGAGGCGCTGGCCGAGGCGCCAGCCAGAGCCAGGATCACGCAAACGTTGGTGACCAGACCGTCGTTCACCCCCAACACTGCCGCTCGAGCGCCGCCCCTGGCCACCTGGTCGGCCTTGGCTTGGAGCTCACCCGCCCCCAACTGCGGGTCGCTCACCCTGGGTTCGATGGCGTCGGTCAGCGGCCCCGTCGGGCCGATTCGCGTCGGGCCTGTTCGCGTCGGGCCTGCTCCGCGGGGCCTCGGTCGGAGTAGCCGGAGGGGTCCCCGATGCTGGTCGGCCGGGAGCGGCGAGGTCACCTGAGCGCGCTGCTCATGACCGGGCCTTGACCAACTCGGCGAGGTCGTCGAGCACCTGCTGGGCGTGATTGCTGACGTCGGCCACCGCGTAGCCCCGAGCGATGCGACCGGCGGGATCGATCAGGTAGGCGTGGCGCTGGGGGAAGTCGGCGAGCCGATCCGTCTCCGGGCGCAGCACCTGATAGGCCCGCCCCACCGAACGGTCGATGTCGCTGAGCAGGCGGAAGGGCAGCTGCTGGGCCTCGGCGAAGGCCAAGTTGTCCTCCACGCGGTCGAACGAAACGCCCAATATCACGCAACTCAGATCATTGAAGGCTTCGGATCTGTCACGCAGACCCTGACTCTGCAGGGTTCAACCAGGGGTGGCGGCCTTGGGGTACCACCACAGCAGCACCCAGTGCCCCTGTTCCTGGCGCAGGCTCACCGGCCTGGCCAGATGGTCGGGCAAGGTGAAGTCGGGAGCGACGGTGCCGGCATCGAGCATGGTGGGGCCTTTCAGACGGGAACTCGAACCCATCTTGGCCGATGGCTCACCCCAAAGGGACCCATTGGCCCTGGTTGCGCCGTGCTCCACGCAGGGGTTTCGCGGCTTACCGCTTAATGGTGACCTCGACGCGGTGCCAGCCTGAGGCGCCGTCGGGAGCGGGATTGGCCCGCTCGGCGGTTTGGGTTACGCCGTTACCGTCGGTGGCCCGACACCGCAGCGTGTGTGCCCCTGGCTGGGCCGGCCACGCCAACCACCACTGGCGCCACGAGGTCTGGCTCAGCTCGGGGCCCAGCTCCGCGGCCAGCCACGGTCCCTCGTCGACTTGGACCTCAACCCGGTCGATACCAGGGCCAGGAGCCCAGGCCACCCCGGCCACCACCAGCTCGCCCTCCGGCAACTCGCTCCGCGAGCGGGTGGCCCCGGCGCGGGGAACATCGATGCGGGACTGGGTCTTGATCGGACCCAGCGCCGACCAGCCCCTGGGCACCCAGTATCCCTGGGCCCGATCGAAACGGGTCAGTTCCAGCCGGGATAGCCACTTGGTGGCGGACACGTAGCCGTAGAGACCGGGCACGACGAGACGGGCGGGGTAGCCGTGGGCCACCGGCAGTACCTCGCCGTTCATGGTCAGGGCGATGATGGCGTTGCGTCCATCGGTCACCGTGTCGGTGGGGAAGCCCGCGGTGAACCCGTCCACCGAGTGGCTCATGATCTGGTCGGCATCGGCGTCGATCTGGGCTTCGGCTAGCAGCGAATTGAGTCGTACCCCGACCCAACGGGCGTTGCCGACCAGGCCACCGCCGACCTCGTTGGACACGCAGGACAACGTCACGTCTACCTCGACCAGTTCGCGGTTCCACAGCTCGTCGTAGCTGAGGGTGATGGGCCGCCCAACCATGCCGTCGATGCGCAGCTGCCAGTTATCGATGGAAACGCTGGGGGTGATGAGGGCGGTGTCGATGCGGTAGAAGTCGCGGTTGGCCACGATGAGGGGAGTAAGCCCCTCAATGGTGGTGGCCGGGTCTGTCGGCGGTGGGGCCAGCGGCTTGGCCGGTCGACGCAGGCGCACGGTGGCGCGTTCAAGGTCGGCGGAGAAACGCCTTCGCAGACCCTGACCTCCAGCGCCAAGGGCGGCTGCGCCCACCGCCACCGCGCCAAGGGCGACCAAGAAGCCGCGTCGGGCCACCGAGGTGCCCGCCGCGGCGCGGGCAGGGGCGCCAGGGCCCGTAGGGGTGTCGGGGCCGGTGGGGGCGGCCATCCGGGTTGCCCGGCGGAACAACACCAGCGCGCCGGCTGCGGCCAGTCCCGCCGCTAGGGAAGGGACCCAGCCGGTCGCGTGGCCATCTCGACCGGTGGTGGCGGCGATCATGCCCATTGCGGTGAACCCCGCCACCAACCCGAGCCCCACGAGCAGGCGCCGGCCCAGCGCGGCAATCCCTGCCAACACGGCGACGACGGCGAGGATGACCACGGTGCCTGTGATGAGGGCGGGCTTGTCGTTGGTGCCGAACGTATCGATGGCGAAGTCCTTGACCCAGCCGGGAACGACGTCGATGACCCGGTCCCCGACGCTGACCACCGGCGGTTTGAAGGTGGCGTCGAAGCCCGAAACCAGCTGGCCCACCCCCAGCGCGGCGGCCGCCGCGGTCAACCCGGCAGCAGGGCCCCACCAGCGCGGGCGGGCACCGATGGGCTCGGGGGCGGGTGGAGCCTCTTGCGGGCCCGGCTCGGCCACGGGGGAATCATCGGAAAGGGCGGAATCATGGGAAAGGACCATCGGGGATTCTCCTGTCGCCACGCTAGCCAGCGAGGCGCAGCTGGCTCGGTTGAAACGGTCGGGTTCGGGGTGGGCGCGCTCACTGGGCTGGCTGCAGATCCGCGATTCCGAAGGCCACACTGAAGCGTTCGCACCAGATGACCGCCGAGCGAAAGGCGGAAAGCTGGGTATCGGCGGGGATCTCGTAGTTCTGGCTGCCCTTGTTTCCCTTGAGCCGGCCCAGCTCGATGGCACCGTCGTCATAGGCAGCGGTGGCCGAGTCGGTTGGTGATAAAAGCACCCGCAGGTCCGGGCCGTTCGAGGTGTCGAGATCTTCCAGCCGCAGCACCCAGGAACCATCGGGCTGGGTGATGAGCAAGGCCGACCCGGCGGTGTCATGTTCGACGCCAACGAAGCTGCCGCGAGCCTGCACCACTGGCTGCGCCGCCAGGGCAGGGCCGGTGGTGGGGGCAGGGCCGGTGGTGGGTGGCGGCACCCCGGTCGAGATGGCGGCGGATACCGAGCTCGCCCCTTCGGCTGGGGGAGTGGGCGAGATGCTGGCGGCAACGGCCGGTGGGCTGAGCACCGACGGGAAGGCCTCCTTTACGGTGTCATCGATGAAAATCTTCTGAGGCTGGAAATAGGCCAGCACGAAGACGAAGCCGGCTAACGAAGCAACGGTCAAGGTAAACAACGCCTGTACCCCCGGGCGGCGATGTAACGATCGGGGGCTCGGGGCAAGGTCCATCTGTCGCAGTCTGGCCGCCATTTCGAAGCTGACGCCGACGAAGTTGACAACGTTTGCGAAACCGGTGCGTTGCCCCCCAAGAACGCCCACAGGTCGAATACCCTGCAGCCATGGCCGGCGCGCTGATCCTGGTGGTCGACGATGAGCCGATGGTGCGCGAGGTGGTGACTGGTTACCTCCTTCGAGACGGTCACCGGGTGGTGGAAGCCGCCGACGGAGCCGACGCACTGCGGCAGTTCGAGCGCCACACCCCCGATCTGGTGGTGCTGGACGTCATGCTGCCCGAGGTCGACGGTCTCCACGTGCTGCGGGCCATCCGGGCTCAGAGCGCGGTGCCGGTGTTGTTGCTCACTGCCCGCGTAGAAGAGATCGATCGGGTGCTCGGCCTGGAGCTGGGTGCCGACGATTACGTGGTCAAGCCGTTCTCGCCCCGGGAGCTGGCCATCCGGGTACGCAAATTGCTGCAACGCCACGCCTCCCATTGGGTTGCCCAGGCCGGGCCGAGCGAAAGGGAACGCTTCGATTTCGGTGAACTCAGCATCGATGTGGCCGCCCGTGAAGTGCACGTGGCGGGCCAATTGGCCACCCTCACCCCCAAGGAGTTCGAGGTACTGGCGGTGATGGCGGCCTCGCCGCGGCGGGTGTTCAGCCGCGCCCAGCTGCTCGAGCAGGTCTGGGACTCTTCGCCCGACTACCAGGACCCCGCCACTGTCACCGTGCATGTTGGTCGCTTGCGCCAGAAGCTGGAGCCCGACCCCGACCATCCCCGCTGGATCACCACCGTATGGGGCGTGGGCTACCGGTTCGAGCCGTGACCGCCCCTTGGCGGGAGGCTGTGTTAGCCATGCCCAGCTTCGGAGATCTGCTCCGCCAGGACCCCCTGCCGCCGCTGACTGCTTTCGTGGCCCTGGCCGTAGGGGGTCTTGTGCTGGCCCGGTTGTGTCGGCCCTGGCTGAGTCGGGCTCGTTCCTTGGGCCTGATCGTCACGTTGGTGTCGTTGGCCAGCTTGGCCTTCGCCTTTGCGGCGGCGGCGGTGGCGGCTGCCTTCATGGTGCTGGATCGACAGCAGCTAACCAGCTTTGCCGTGGTGCTGGCCATCGCCGCTGGTTTCGCGGTGCTGTTGGCGGTGGCCATGGTGCGGCCCCTGGTGGCCGACGTCGAGCGCCTGGCCGCGGTGGCCGAACGGGTGGAATCGGGCGACTTGTCGGTACGCAGCGGCATCGGCCGGCGCGACGAGTTGGGTCAAGCGGCCAGGGCTATCGACCAAATGCTGGCCCGCCTCGATCGCCTCGAACGCGAACGCGACGGCATCGAAAAGGAGCGCAGGGTACTGCTGAGCAACATCGGGCACGATCTCCGTTCCCCACTAGCCGCCCTCCAAGCTGCGGTGGAGGCGCTGGTCGACGGGGTTGCTCCTGATCCGCCCCGTTACCTGCGCTCCATGGAGCACGACCTCGCCGCCCTCAACGCGTTGGTCGATGATGTGTTCTTGTTGGGGCGGTTGGAGGCGGGCCGTTTCGGGGTGCCCACCACCACCTTCGATCTGCGGGCCACCCTGGATGAGGCGGTGGAGGCCCTGGTACCCACCGCCGCCGTGAAAGGGGTCGAGCTGGTGGTGCAGGGCCCGGCCGGGGCGGCCAGTCGGGGCAGTCCCGAGGCGGTAGCCCGGGTGGTGCGCAACCTGACCGAGAACGCCGTGCGTCACGCCCCGCCCGACACCACCGTGATCGTCAGGCTGGTAGCGGCGCCCGATCCGTCCATACCAATAGGTACGCCGCCCGGGCTGACTGTCGATGTGTCCGCCCATCCCGGCCCGGGTGATAATCATGCCATACCGTATGGTACGACAGGTACGACAGGTACGACAGGTACGACAGGTACGGGGGGTTCGGACGGGTCGGTGAGTCGGGTGCAGGTCGAACCGGGTTGGTTGGTGGAGGTGTGCGATCGCGGCAGGGGCTTTCCCGCCCAGTTCCGCGGTCATGCGTTCGAGGTGTCGACCCGGGCCGACGATGCCCGTCGCCGCTCCGATGGTGGGGCCGGGCTGGGTCTAGCTATCGCCAGGGGCCTGGTCAGCGCCCACGGCGGGCTGATCTGGATTCCGGAGGGCGAAGGCGGCCGGGTCTGTTTCACCCTGCCCCGAGCCGAGCTCTAGATCCGCCCAGCTTGGCTCGTCGGGTAATCGCCTCCCGCCGCTGGGTCCGCAGCAATCGAATGGCCAGCACGGGTTCACGTGCACGCCATCTCACGGTCCCTTCCCCGCCAACCGGGTCCTGCATGCTCAGCTCATGCTTCTACACGCAGCGACGTCGCCTAACCGTGAGCATGGCTGTGGCGCGGTACCCCGGCGCCACGGCGCGGTGGCGGTGTTGGACTGGCGGGTGGGAACCGAGGAAGGGGCCCGGCTCCTTGTTCGTCGCCTGGCCGAGGAGATTGCGCCTCGCCAACTGACGGTGGTGGGGAGCAGTGGACCGCGCTGGTACCACGCCATGGCGGTAGACCCTTCCTTGATCTGGTTCGACGCAGACCTCCAGGCCTGCTGGCCGGGAATCGTCAGCAACGCCGGAGCGATGGGGGAAGCCACCTCCCGCGCTCGCGAGACGGTGTCCTACCTGGATGATCTCGGCTGGCCGGCCACCGCATCGGGATCTTCACGGGGTTGGCGGGCCACCCTGC
>JANPEN010000515.1:0-1723 GCA_031422955.1 Acidimicrobiia bacterium | reverse complement strand
CGGCCACCTCTTTTGGCTCGCCCACCCGTCGCAAGGGGATGGCCGCTGCGCCGCGGGCGGCGGCCTCGGGCACCGAGATGGCCTCGCTGCCGGCCCGCTGGGCGATCATGGTGTTCCAACGCTCCGTGGCGATCGGGCCGGGGTTGACGATGTTGACCAGAATGCCATCGATAGCCACATGTTCGGCCAGCGCCCGGGTCACGTGCTGCAGCGCGGCATTGAAACAGCCAAGGACATAGCCGGCGGTGGCGTTGCGCCCACCCACCCCGCCGATGTTCACGATGCGACCGTAGCGTTGAGCCCGCATGGGACCCAGCACCGCTTTGGCACAGCGAACGTAACCCATCAGCTTGAGATCAAACGCCGCCTGCCAGGCGTCGTCATCGAGCTGGTCGATGGTGCCAGAGGCAGAGGAGCCGGCGTTGTTGATCAAGCAGTCCACTCCCCCTAGCGCATCGAGAGCGGCGTCCATGGCACCAGCCACGCCCTCCGCCTTGGAGAGGTCCGCCGTCACCCCCACCACCTCGGCGCCGAAGCGCTGGGCCAACTCCTCCGCCCGCTCCCGCAGCTCCTGGCCCCCCCGAGCCACCATGACCACCCGGGCGCCCTCCGCGGCCAACGCCTGGGCAATGGCAAGTCCGATTCCTTTCGACCCACCGGTGATAATGCAGCGCTTGGCGAGAAGGTCCAGCTCCATCCGGAGCAGCGTAGTGATGCAGGCTCCCCGTGGTCAGACCAGCACGGGGAGATCCCCCACCCAGCGGTGGCCGTTAAGATCCACGTCATCCAACCACCCGGTGGCTTCGTTGCGGATGGCTTGAGGCACCCGCCTACGGTCCCGCCACGACAGCACCGACAACAACGGGGATCCGGCCCGGTGGGCGGCGACAGCCAAGGCGGACGATTTACGGCTGCTATTCAGCTCGGCCAGCCGACGGTAGGCCTCGGCCAGCCGACGGTAGGCCTCGGCCGCTTCGTGATGACGACCACTGTGCAAGGACCGAAAGGCCCGGTAGCGGTAATAGGCAACAGGATCGGTGCGCACCCCCAGACGGTTGGCATCCTCGACGTAGCGATCGGTGATGCCGCGCCAGGCCCCCTCAAGGTCCACTGCCGCGCTCGACATCGATCGCCACACCCGGTACGCCACCAGCGGTCGATCCACCGAGGGAGCACCGCCCCGCAGTGCGAAGCGGATCCACATATCCCAGTCCTCGTAGAGCTTGAGGGACTCATCAAAGGGCCCCACATCCCGCAAGGCATCGGTGCGCACCATCACCCCTGACCCCCCGCCGGGCACGATGCCGTTGACCAACAAGCGGGGCGCATCAATGTCTTCGGGTCCGGCCGAGGCCCACCCGATGATGCGATCACGCTCGTCCACCAGAACGCAACTACAGCAAACCCACTCGGGCCGGGAGCCGTCGGGGCGAGCCTGCTCTACCCGTTCCAGCTGGGTGGCGAGCTTGTCGGGGGCCCACACATCGTCGTCATCTAGAAAGGCAATCCAGGGCGCCCGCGCCTCAGCGATACCGGCGTTGCGGGCGGCCGAAAGGCCTCGGCTTTGGTCATGACGGATCAGTCGAACCCCCAAATGGGCCAAATGCCGAGCATCTTCAGCCGTGTTGTCCTCCGAACCGTCGTCAACAGCGATAACCTCAACGGTGACGCGCCGCTGCCCGAGGGCCGTCCCGAGCGCTCGGCGGAAGAGCGTGCGGCGGTT
>JANPEN010000514.1:0-2598 GCA_031422955.1 Acidimicrobiia bacterium | reverse complement strand
AACTCGTGCTCGGACCTCGCAGTGCAGGCGCAGGGTCGCGACATCACCACCGTCGAGGGAGTCATGCGCGGCGACGAGTTGCATCCGCTGCAACGCAACCTCCTCGAGGAAGGTGGCGTGCAATGCGGCTTCTGCACTCCTGGGATGATCATGTCCGCAACAGCGCTACTGGCCGGCAACCCGTCGCCGACGCTCGACGAAATCAAGGTCGGTCTGTCCGGCAACCTGTGTCGTTGTACCGGTTACGCCGGAATCCTTGCCGCGGTCGAGAAAACGGCCACCGACCTGGCGTAGCCATCTCGCCGAAACTTCGCGTACTGTTCTCGGAGGCGTCGACCGACGCGTTGGCTTGGGGAGGTCATGACGTGGCATCAGTACTTGAAGGTGTCCGGGTACTCGATTTCGGCCGGTACATAGCCGGCCCCTGGTGCGCCGCGTTGCTCGGCGACCTCGGCGCCGACGTCATTCGTGTCGAGCGGGTCGACGGGGGAGAGGACCGCTGGGTCGCCCCCGTCACCGACGACGGCGTCGGTGCCATGTTCCTGCAGGTCAACCGGAACAAGCGGTGCCTGACCTTGAACCCCGTGAAGCCCGAGGGTCGCAAGGTCGTCGAGCGTCTCGTCAAAGGCGCCGACATCGTCGTCGCCAACCTTCCGCCCGAGACATTGGTGCAGATGGGCCTCGACTACGACACCCTTCGGGGCTACAGGCCCGACATCATCGTGACCACAGTCAACGCCTTCGCGTCCGGCGGCAGTTGGTCGAACAAGGTCGGCTTCGATGGTCTGGCCCAGGCCGCGTCCGGCAACATGTATCTGTCGGGGCCAGAGGGTCATCCGACACGGGCCAATGCCCCGTATGTCGACTTCTCGACAGCCACGCTCTCGGCGCTCGCCACGATGGCCGCGTTACGCCATCGTGACCAGACCGGCGAGGGTCAGTTCCTCGAGGGCGCGCTTTTGCGCAGCGCCCTCACCTGGATGGGGCCGACGATCATCGAGCAGGACCTCTTACAGGTCGACCGTGTGTCCTCGCACAACCGGGGCCAGACCGCCGGGCCGGGTGACACCGTGCGCACGAAGGACGGCTGGGTCATGTGCCTGGTGATCGGGCAGTACCAGTTCGAACGTTGGTGCCAGATGGTGGCCAAGCCCGAGCTGTTGCACGATGACCGCTTCAAGGACGACCTGGCCCGCGGTGACAACGGCGAGATCCTCTCCGCATACACCTCGGTATGGGCGGCGGAGCGCACCACGCAGGAATGCCTCGATGCCATGGAGGCCAACAAGGTGCCCGGCGGCCCGGTGCTCTCACCCCAGCAGGCCCTCGACGAACCCCACATCCGTCAGATCGGCGTCTTCGCTCCGGTTGAGTACCCAACCCTGTCCAAACCAGCACCGATCGCCAACTTCCCCGTCACCATGTCGGCTTCGCCCGGCACCATCCGCCGGCGGGCTCCGCAACTGGGTGAACATACCGACGAGGTGCTGGCTGAACTGGGCTACAGCAGCGCTGAGGTGTCCGCCTTGCGAGCGGCCAGAATTGTCTGATCTCATCCGCTCCGTCAGGGAGGATGTCAACGGCTCTGTCAGTGGTGCAGTTGCACGGATCGGCCTTCTGCTCGTAGAGCCTCCTCGAGGCGAGGCGAAGGCGCAGAGAGATACACGTCGGCCTCAAGATAGAGCGCCGCCGCGAGCGCCTCGATGCTCAGGATGTTGAGTTTGTGACGTCGGCGGAGTTGGCCGATAAGCGGGCCGAGTAGCCGCAGGCTCAGAACCCCGACATCATCGGGAAGCTCGAGCACGGCATGCAGTGCCTGTTGGCGAATCGGCGCCGGTAACGACTCGAAGGGCGAGGACAGCACCCCGTCGCGCCCAGTAGCGCCGAGCGCCGCTTGGCACAACCGCACGTACCAGCAACCAGTGCTGTACAGCTCCTCGCCGGCGCGTGGTTGGCTACCGGTCCGCAACCGAACGCTGAGGAGCTGATCATCAACGAGCTGTGTCATTCGTTGGCGAGGTCCGAATCGCCGAAACCGGCCCTGGCGTCCTCCCAGTCACTTTCGCTAATGGCGCCGATGACCTGGGACCGGAGTGCTTCGATGCCACCGGGTACCACGAGGACGACTTCTCCAAGATCGAGATAACCGACCTGCCCACCATCGTCGAGCCCCCACCGATGGCGTGCGTCGGCCGGCAAACTCATCTGTCCTCTCGCTGACACCCTTAAATCCCCAGCCCTCGACATGCCCGCAGACTACAAGGCGCCCAAGCTCAATGCCTTGTCTCGCGGCTGTGCGCCGGCGGATCACAGCAATCCGGCTGCTTTGGCTTGCTCGGTGAGCCAATCCCGGTGCTCGGGATGCGCGATGTTGATCAATCGTTGCGCTTTTTGCCGCATCGACGCGTCCTGCAGCCAGGCAAGGCCGTACTCGGTGATGACGACCTGCGTTTCGTAGCGGCCGCCGGTGGTGGCGTTGGGCCCAACGTGGGGCACGATGCGCGAGATGGTCCCGTTGGCCGTGGTCGATTCGAGGACGAGGACGGACAGGGCGTCGTCGACGAAGGTGCAGGCCCGCAGAAAATCGAGCTGGCCGCC
>JANPEN010000513.1:0-6829 GCA_031422955.1 Acidimicrobiia bacterium | reverse complement strand
TACACCGGCGCGGCGAAACGCGGGAAGAGCACCGGGATGTAGTCGTACACTCCCGGGAGGCCGCTGGCGGCCGGGTTGGACTCGTAGCCGGCCGCCGAACCGAAGTAGGACTGACCTTCGATGAGGTTGTTGCAGGATCCGTCGACGGTGCGCAGACCGAAGGGGAGGCCGGCGTGGGCCAGCTGGTAGGCACCGGGGCCGATCAGCGACCCGCAGGGGCCGGTAGTGGCATCGGTGGTGGCCGCATGCGCTTCGGCGATACGGATCTGCTCGAGGATGTAGGAGATATCACCCTTGGTGATGGTGAACCCGGCGCCGACGGGGGCGGCCGCGGTGCTGACCGCTGCGTTGGTGACCAACATGCCGCTGATCAACGCTGGGGCCATAAAAAGAATAAGGCCAGCCCGCCGGGCACGGCGCGAGATGGAGCGCCTCTGCTTCCGGTTGAGCTGGCCTTTACCTGACCTTGTGAACATGAACATTTTTGAGGGCCCTCCAAGAGTCGGCCTACCGCCTACGGCTGCGCAATTTCGGCGCAGGGGTAGGGAACTAGGACGACCTTTGAGAAACCCTTTGACCCCCCTCCGGGCTTGAGAAGGGCTTAACCAGCAGACTTGAGAAAGCCTTTACGGGCCCACGATGCGCCGCTGAGAGCGAACGTTGGACGATGGGTCCATGACAGGAACCCCCCGCACGTTGAAGTTCTGGACGGCCGCCAGCGTGGCGCTGGTTGCCACCATCTCCTTTACCGGTTCCGCTCTGGCCCACCAAGGTGCCGATGATCAGGGCCGGGCCGGTGATACTTCCGGCCGGTGTGACGAAGCCGAACACGCCAATGACCCTCGTTGTGCCAGTGTCATGAGCGAAACCTCTGCGTCCACCACGGCGCCGGACTCCACCACCACGACCACCTCCATCACCAGCGGCGCCATCGAATCGTGGAACTCGCCCGGCCCGACCAGTTCGACCAGCTCGACCAGTTCGACGGTACGGTCCTCCAGCTCGTCGACCTCCTCGACGATGGGCGGCTCCGTGGACATCTCCGGCCCCTGCGATGAAGCGGAACACGCCAACGATCCTCGCTGCACCAACGGATCAGGGGCCCGCCTCGATGACAACGGCCCCGGCGATGTCTCCGGCCGCTGCGATGAGGCCGAGCACGCCAAGGACCCCCGTTGCACCGGTACGGCGACCACCGTCACCCGCGCCGAGGACGATGACTCCTCCGGTCAGGGCCGGGGCCGAGGCCGCGGCCGAGGCGGCGATAACAACAGCGGTTCGAGCGACTCCGGCTCGGGCTCTGGCAGCTCGGGCTCTGGCAGCTCCGGGTCGGACGATTCCGACTGAGCTATCTACGAAGTGGACGACGCAGCGGACGACGGAGCGAACAGCTCAGGAAAGCGGAGCGAACTCGACGGTGATTTGGGCTCCGCCGCCTACTGATCGCCCGAGTACGACCCTGCCTCCGGCGGCCTCGGCGCTGCGGCGCACGATGTCCAGACCCAGGCCGCTTGAGCCACCGGTACTCATACCCCGCACCATTGACCCCTCCGCCAAACCCGGCCCATCGTCTCGGACGATGAGCCGGGTTGGCGCGTCGGGCGCCGTGTCGATGTTCACGCTGAACGCCGTACCGGGTGGTGTGTGGGCCAGGACGTTGCCAAGTAAGGCATCGAGCATGGCGACAAGGTCCTCGGCGGACACCGCCACCAGGCAAGGAGTTTCTGGCACGTCGAGCCAGTAGGGGCGATGCTCTTCCTCGGCCAGGGCACCCCAGAACGCGACACGGGCTCGGGTCACGGCAACGAGGTCGGTGCGGGGCGGATCGCCGCCGTCGTGGGGGCGGCGGGCGTCGGTGATGATGCGGTTCACCGCTCGGGTGAGGGCATCGACACCGGCGGCGATACGGGCGACTTCCTCCGGGTGGCTGAGGTTGTCCGCTTCCAGGCGCAGCGCGGTGATGGGGGTGCGCAAGCGGTGGGAGAGATCGGCCACATGTTCCCGCTCCGCGGCCAGCAGGGCCACGATTCGGGCCGCTAAACGATTCTGCGCACGGCCAACGTCGAACAGTTCGGGGGGCCCGCTGGGCACCACCCGAGCGCTGAGGTTGCCCTCACTCAGCTCGCTCGCCACCGCGGCCAAATCTCGGATGGGCCGCACGAGGGCGCGGCCGAGTTGGTCGCCCACCGCTACCGCCACGCCCAGCAAGGTCACCGCTAACAGTCCTAGGAGCGCCCAGGAGCGCAACACCCCCCGACGCAACTGTGCATCGGGGACGAACACCCGGACCACGTGGGCACCGCTGGCATCGAGCATGGGCACCAGCACGGCCCGACCGCCGGGGGCGGCCACGGTGAAGGCCTGGCCCTGGCGGGCCAGCAGCACGCTGTCATCGACCGGCGCCTGGGTTCCCACCACGGTGCCGTCGGGCAGGAACACGCTGAGATCCCCGGTTTGGGTCACCGCCGCCAGGCGCACCAACTCGCCGCGCTGCACGGGATCTTCGACCACGGCCAGGGTCAGGGCCAGGGTGGCGGCGACCTGTTGGGCGGCGTTGATGGCTCGATCGGCAGCCACTCGTTGGACGAGGGCGCCGAGGGGCACCACGAAGGCAAGTACCACCATGGCGGTGACCGCCGCGAAAGACAGGGCGAGGCGGCGCCTCACTGGTCCGGGGCGACGAGACGAACACCGACCCCGCGCACGGTGTGCAAATAGCGGGGTTCGGCTGCGGTTTCGCCGAGCTTCTTGCGAATCCAGGACAGGTGCACGTCCACGGTCTTATCGGCGCCTCCGTAGGCCTGTTGCCAGACCTCGGCCAGCAGCTCTCGTTTCGTCACCACCCGGTTCCCGGCCGAAGCCAGGTGAAACAACAGATCGAACTCCTTGCGGGAGAACTCGATGGGGGTGCCCTCCAGCGTCACCTGGCGGGTGGCGGGATCGATGGAGAGGGCGCCGACCTCAATCACCGTGGACTGGTTGTCCTGGCCACCGGACCGGCGCCGCAGGACGGCCCGAATGCGGGCATCGAGCTGGCCGCTGGAGAACGGTTTCACCACATAATCGTCGGCCCCCGCGTCGAGGGTGCGGACAATCTCCTGCTCGTCGTCCCTGGCGGTGGCCACGATCACGGGGATCTTGCTCACGGCCCGGAACATGCGCAGGACCTCGATGCCCTCGATGTCGGGAAGGCCGAGATCCAACACGAGGACGTCGGGCTGGTCTGCTACCGCCCCCGACAACCCGGCCATGCCGCTGCTATAGGCTCGGATCACGTGCCCCAGGCCCTCCAGCGCCCTTGCGAGAGCGGTCCGGATCTGGGCGTCGTCCTCGACCAGCACGATTATGGCCACGAGCGAAAGAGCTTAGTGCGGGCTTTAGGGAATCGGCGCCACACTCCTCCAATGAGCAAGCGCGCGGTGATGGTGGCGGTGTGGATGCTGGGCACCGTCTCCTCGACTGCCCTGGCGTGGAGTGCGGTTTCCGTTGTCGGCGGTCAGGTCACCGACGACCGTACCGGGCGCCTGTCGGTCGCTGAAGTGGCCGCGGCGGCGGTGGTGACGACGGTTGCGCCGACCGGGGTGGTACCGACCGGTTCTGCTCGTACCGGTGCGCCACCGCTGGTGGCGCCGACCATGGCGCTCGGCTCCGCGGTGACCACGACCTCGGTGGGGCCGGGCGCCTCGGAGCCGCCCCCTCCCACCGTCGCTTCGCCCACCGGCTCGTCGGCACCGACCACTCACGGTCCGCAGGTGACGGTGGCCACCACCGCCGTTCCGGTCACTGGGCAACCGCCCGAATCGGGTTCGGTCAACCCCCCCCAGGAGCAGCCCGGCGCTACCGTTTCGCCGGGGCCCACCGCGCCCCCGCCGACGGTGGAGGCCGGGCCGATCCAGACCTTCGACGCGGTGGGTGGCTCTGTCGGCGTGCGCTGCCGCGGCGACGCCTCTTCGCTGGAGTTCGCCACCCCCCGGGGGGGTTACACCACCGTGGTGCGCGACGTCGGCCCCGACAAGGTCGACGTGGAGTTCGACAACGGCCCGAAGGGCTCCCGCCTGGTGCTTCGCTGCTCGGGCGGCAGCGCCATCAGCCAAATCCGAGAGAACTAAGCGGGTCGGCTGCAACGGCCGGGGCAAGGCCAGGCCGGCTCAGCTCAGGCCGGCTCAGCTCAGCTGCCCGGCGTAGCGGTCCATCGTGGTGAGGATCTTGGCTTCGTTGGCTACCGGCAGGCCCAGCACGGCGCGATGTACCCCGGCGGCGGCCAAGGCAGCCAAGTTCTCGCGATCGGGGTTAGCGCCGAACACGGTAATCAGAGGACCAGCGGGGTCGCGGCCGGCGTCGGCCCAGACCGCTCGCAGGGCCGCCAGCTCGGGCACAATCTCGTTGCGGCCCTGAATTGGTCCCCATCCGTCGGCGTACTGGGCGACCGCGGCGCGCAGCTTGGGTCCCGCCCCGGCGGCAATGAGGATGGGTGGGTGGGGGCGCTGGAGCGGTTTGGGGTTTACCTGGGAAGGCCCGAAGTTGGTCCAGGTCCCGGTGAAGGACACCGTTTCCTGGTGCGACCAGAGGGTTTTCATGGCGGCGATGTGCTCAGCGGTGCGTTCCCGGCGTTGGTTGAACACCACCCCGTGATGGGCCAGCTCGGGACGGTTCCACCCGAAGCCGATACCGAACACGAAGCGACCGCCGGAGATGTAGTCGATGCTGGCCACCTGTTTGGCCAACCAGATGGCGTCGTGTTGGGGTACCAGGCAGATGCCGCTACCCAGGCGAATGGTGCTGGTGGCGGCGGCCGCCGCCCCCAGGGCGGTGAACAGGTCGAGGGTGTGGGAATAGTGGGGCGGGATGACGGGGCCCCCCGGCCACGGGCCGCTGTTGGTGGGCAGGTGGCTGTGTTCGGGGTAGAACACCGACTCGAACCCGCGTGCTTCCGCCGCCGCGGCCAGCTGGGCGGGACCCATGGTGATGTCGCTGGGAAAGGCCAGCAGCCCAATGTCCATGTTCTCGAACTTCAGCACGATGTCTCGACCTTCGTCATGGCGAGGGGGCCTGGCGCCTTCAGCGGTAGCTGGTGGCGAGCTCGGCGTAGCGGTCGAGGAGGGGGAGCACCTTCTCCTCGGCGGCGGGGGGCAGACCGAACACGATCCGGCTGAGGCCCACCTCGACCAGCGGCTCGAGGATCTCGGCCTTGGCCGGGGTACCGAACTGTCCGAACTCGATGGAGGCGGGATCACGGCCGGCGTCGGTGGCCATCTGGCGGATCTGGGTGATCTGGGCGGCGAGGTCGTAACGGCCGCTGACCGGCATGAAACCGTCACAGAACTCCACGATGTCCGCCATGGTGCGCGGCCCAGCCGAGCCGCCCAGGATGATGGGGGGATGGGGCTTGGTGGCCGGCTTGGGCCAGGACCAGCTGGAAGAGAAGTTCACGTGGTCACCGTGGAACTCCGCTTCGTCCTTGGTCCACAGCTCCTTCATAGCCAGGATGCGTTCACGCAACACCGCCCGACGATCGCTATAGCGCACGCCGTGGTGGGCCAACTCTTCCTTGTTCCAGCCGTAGCCGATGCCGAACAGCAGCCGCCCGCCCGAAAGGGCATCCACGGTGGCGACCTCCTTGGCCAGCCACAGCGGGTCGCGCTGGGCCACCAGGGTGATGCCGGTGCCGACCTTGATGGTCTTGGTTACCGCCGCGGCCATGCCCAGGGCCACAAACTGGTCGTAGGTGCGCCAATACTCTTCGGGTAGGGGCGGGGCCTTGGGGTTGCCGCCCCACGGGGTCACCCTGCTGGTGGGGATGTGACTGTGCTCGGGAAACCAGATCGACTCAAAGCCGCGGGCTTCAGCCTCCTGGGCCAGGACGAGCGGGTTCATTGCCTTGTCGGTGGGAAACATGCTGACGCCGAAGCTGACCATGGGCGGCAGGTTATCGGGTTCGCCGCCGGCCTTGCCTGGGTTGCCGCTCGTGCTTCGCTCCACGGGGCGGGCGTAGCTCAAGCCTCGGGGTCACAGCCAGAAGACCTTGTTCTAGCGATCGTTAGCTAGGTAGGTTAAGGACTCTTCACCGTGGCCGCCGGACGGCGGGGATGGGTTACGAAAGGCGAGCTTATGAACGATTCCGTGGAGACGAGGTCCTTCCGGCCTCCGAGTGCAGCGAGCGAGCCGGCCCGGCCGCAGTCCGACAGAACCGACATCGTCATCACCGAGAGCCGGCCCAACGAGTTGCTCCAGGCTCTGCACGACGCAGCTACCCCCGAGTTGGAGCACGTCTTCGCCAACCGTCGAGCGGAACCATCGGATCTGGTGCTGGTGGCCTGGGTGGCCAAGGAGGCCGTTGGCTACCTGGTGGCCACCGGGCACGCGGGGGAGGCGGTGGAGGTGTGGGAACACGCCGTTACCCCGGCCCATCGCCAACGCGGCATCGGGCGGACCCTGCTCTATGAGTTGGCTAGGCGCAGCCCGCCCCAGGCCACCATACGGGTCGATCCCGCACACCAGCTGGACCTGGATCGCATTGCTGATTACTACACCGGTTGCGGCTTCACCCACGCCACTGCCGACGATGAGCTGTGGGCCACCGCCGCGGAGGTGCTGCGGGCTACCGGCCACGGCCTGACTGGCCATCGAGGGCCACCGGTGCGCAGCCTGCTCGGAGCCAAGGCGACCGGGGTGGTCACAATTAAGCCCACGGCCACGGTGGCAGAGCTGGTGGCGTTGTTGAACGAGCATCGCATCGGTGCGATGCCGGTCTCTGACGACGGGGCCCGCATCGAAGGCATCGCCTCTGAGCGCGACATACTAATCGGTATGGGGAGGCACGGAGTGGCGC
>JANPEN010000512.1:0-2016 GCA_031422955.1 Acidimicrobiia bacterium | reverse complement strand
CAGGTGGATCCACCGCAGTCGGAGCCGGTGACCGTGTTGGGGGACCTCAGGGTGCTCGCCATGACCGCCACCGGCGAAGACCTGCAACAGCTGGCCCGCTCGTCGCTGGTGGCCAAGGTCGAGCCCGACCTTCTGCTGGCCCCGGCGCTGGATCGCTCCACCGCCCAGATCGGCGCCCCCGCGGCGTGGGGGGCGGGCTTTTCCGGCGCCGGGCGGGCGGTGGCCGTCATCGATTCTGGGGTGGACTCCACCCACCCGGCTCTGGCCAAAAAGGTCATTCACGAAGCCTGTTTCAGCAACGCTTCCTGTCCCAACGGCCAGTCGACCATGACCGGCCCGGGCGCGGCCGTGCCCTGCCGGTGGGGGAACGGCTGCGAGCACGGCACCCACGTGGCCGGGAACCTCGCCGCCGCCGCCACGCCCATTCCCCCCTCCAGTCCGCCCAGCCCCGTTCCCCCCGGCGGCGGCGTGCGCCAAGGGGTGGCCCCGGGGGCGGATCTGATCTCCCTGCAGGTGTTTTCGCTTTCGAACAGCGCGGGCTGTGGAGCTGCCCTGAGCTGCCCCCGGGCCCGCACCTCCGACGTGCTGGCCGCCCTCAACCACGTCAATCAGTTGGCCACCACCAACGCGGTGGGCGAACCCATCGTGGCGGTGAACTTGAGCCTGGCCAGCGAGACCACCTCGTTGAGCTGCAACGAGTCCATCCTGGCCGCGGCCGTGGATACCTTGTGGCGCAATGGGGTGGCCACCGTCGTGGCGGCGGGCAATAGCGCCAACCAGTCCCAGTTGTCGGTGCCGGCCTGCATCACCTCCTCGGTCAGCGTCGGCGCGGTGGACCAGAACAACGCCTACTGGCCGGTATCCAACGCCTCACCGTCGTTGGACTTCTTCGCCCCCGGGGTCAATGTCGTATCCACCTGGCCCGGCGGCGGTTGGCAAGCCGCCTCGGGCACCTCGACCGCGGCGCCCCACGTCGCGGGGGCGTGGGCGGTCGCCTCCCAAGCCCTGCGCAGCACCAAGCCGGACACCATCCATGAGTGGTTCCGTCGCCAGCCCGGCGCGATCACCGTGGCGGCCACCACCACCCCGCGCCTCTCCCTGACCGGACTCGCCGCTCTCGGCAGTAGCTCTGGGGGTAGTCCTGGCGGCGTCCCGACCAGCGGGCCAAGCCCGGCGACCCCGGCCACTCCGGCCACCCCGGCCCCCAGCACCGTCACCCAGTGGGCCAACCCCCAAAACATGACGAGCCTGGTCGGCGACTACGACGGCAACGGCTATGAAGATGTCTATTGGTTCGACCGCAGCGGGGCGGCAACGCAGATCTGGTGGTTCGGATCAACCGGCCGAGAGCAGATCACCGAATCGGCCATGGCCGGGAACTGGCGACCGGTTTCGGGGGATTTCAACGGCGACCGGGTGGGCGACATCATCTGGTATGACCCCACCGGACCGACCTATTTCTGGTTCGGTCGACGCAGCCGGGGCCAGTTCGAGGGCACCGGCCCGTTCTACCCGTGGGGCAACTTCTCCCCGGTGAGCGGCGACTTCGACGGTGACGGCGACGACGACGTCTACCTCTACGACCGCGACGGCGCCGCGTCGTTCATCTTCTGGATGGGGCCGACCCCAGGCTGGGCCGGCTTCGCCACCGTGGGCAGCGTCGGCCTTCCCCAGAGCCCCGGCCCCGGTTTCAACCCCGTCGCCGGCGACTTCGACGGGGATGGCGACGCCGATCTCTACTGGGCTGGTCGCACCGCCGCCCACCTCGAGTGGTCCAACCGTGACGCCAGCTTCGTACGCAACTGGGCGGTTTCGGGGGATTACCAGGTGATCGCCACCCAACTGGACACCGACCGGTTCAGCGACTTGATCCTGTACGGGCGCCACAACACCTGGCTGTGGTGGGGCGGGATCGACCGTTCCAACTCTTATCCTCGCCAGGGCAAATGGCTCGACCTCGACCACGGCGCCAACACCGTAGCGGTGGCCGGACGCTTCGTGGACCCAAGCCGCGAC
>JANPEN010000511.1:0-4669 GCA_031422955.1 Acidimicrobiia bacterium | reverse complement strand
GGACCCCGCGGCATTGGCGCAGCTGACGGAATCACGCGTCGCCTACGCCGCCGGTGACGTGGTGACGGTCGAGTAGCTACGCGACCGGTATCCGCATCGGTGAGCCAGGACTCGCCGTCTTATCAGTTTCAAGTTCCGCGGCCCGCCGAGCGGCTATTGGCCCGCCTCGGCGAGGGCACCGCCGCAGCGATCCTGCAGTTCATGCTCGGGGCGTTGATCGACAATCCCCACCGCGTCGGCGCGCCGCTTCAACGGGAACTGGACGGTTTGCACTCCGCTCGCCGTGGCGCTTACCGGATCGTGTATGAGGTTCTCGACAAGGACCGTGTCGTGGTCGTGCACCGCATCGACCACCGCTCCACGGTCTATCGATCCCGCTGACAACACCCCCCCGACCTCGCGTCCAGCAGCGCCCGGCAACGCGGGCTGCTGCGTCGATCACGTCGAGAGCCGCGAACCCGTGCGGTTATTCGTGCTCCTGGGCTCGGGCCCTGGAGACGAGGGCGGTCTTGGTGCGCATTGGGCTGAACACGGGCACCGCGGTGGAGCCTGGAGGAGAGGGTACGCGACTGCCTACAGAACGAGCGTCCCAGCCAGAGCACTGCGCGCGTTGCGCGAAGGACTTGCGTACACCCGCGACGATGTTGCCGGCTTGGTGGAGCGAGGCAGTGGAGCTGTCGTAGAGCGTGGGGGCTCGATCGAGGTCGCCATTCACCGCCCTCGCCTCATCCTTCCACCGTCTCGAACGCTCCGATATCGCAGCTACCCTCTACGGCAGCGCCACCCAACTCGGCACCACCATGTTCAGACCGCCTCCGTACCGCGCTCGGCGAGGACACGTTCGAACGCTGCGCAGCCACCGGCGCGGCCATGGAGAGCGCCGAAGCGGTGCGATACGCCCGAACCCAGATCCAACTCGCGCGCGAAGCACTAATAGAGGCCGCAGGATCATCCCCCCGACGGGCACCTGATGAATAACGCTCGACCCAACTGGAACTAACGCGCCCGGGTTCTAAGGATGGCCGTGACGGGCGGCCTGCGCTTCCTCGGTCGGCGTGGGATGCTGTGCCCATGTCAACGATCCATGAACGTATCGATGACGAGCTCGCTTTTTTCATCCGGGCTCAAGCGGTGTTCTTCGTGGCCAGCGCACCAAGCGGGAGAGACGGTTGTGTGAACCTCTCGCCCAAGGGCTACACCGACACGTTCGTGGTTCTCGACGAGCACACGGTGGCCTATCTTGACCTGACCGGCAGCGGGGTCGAGACCATCGCCCATCTGCGCGACAACGGCCGTATCACGTTGATGTTCTGCGCGTTCGAAGGTCCACCCAACATCGTGCGACTCTATGGGCGAGGCGGGGTCGTGCTGCCCGAGGACGACGATTTCGCCGAGCTGCGGGCACGGTTCGGGCCCCGTTCCGGGGTGCGCTCCATCATCGTCGTCGACGTCACCCGTATCTCCAGTTCGTGTGGCTTTGCGGTGCCGTTCATGGAGCTGGGAGGCGAACGCGCCAAGCTCGACGAACTCTGGGCGGCGCAGCCCGAGGGCACCATCGACACCTACAAGACCACCCACAACGCGCTGAGCATCGACGGGCTCCGCGCGCTGGGCTGACTCGGCGCCCACTCAATGCAGTGGGTGCGCCGCACCGGCCTCCTGGGTTCGGTGGGCTGCTCCCCAGACCGCGATCTGCGTCCGGCTGGTCATCGCCAGCTTGGTACGGATCCGGGTCACATGGGTTTCCACCGTACGTTCGGAGATGTAGAGACGGGCGCCGATGTCGCGGTTGGAGAGCCCATCGGCGATGAGGCAGGCGACCTCGTGCTCGCGGGGCGACAACGGATGGTCGGCGCCGCCGCTGGCGAGCGCCAGCGCGGTGGAGGCGTGATCCGTGGCGGCGAGGCGCTCACCGAGGCGGCCCAGCACCGCCACCGTGTCGGTGACCACCGCAGTCGGGTGGCGGCGGCCTCCTTGCTCGACCACCGCGTCATACCGTTCGGTACCCAAGACCTCGTGGGCTCGTTCGATGGCGCGGGCGAGGCGCTCACCCTCGGGCCCGATGTCGGCCGCGTTCATCTCGCCCGACGCGTCGAGCGCGCCCAGCAACGACGCGGTCAGCTCCATCTCACCCTGACGCGAGGCGAACTCGGCGACGTTGCGCAGCAAGATGCGTTGGTTCGACCAGTTCCCCGCGCTTTGCCAGTTCTCGATCGCGGCGAGATAGTGCTGAACGGCCTCGCCCGAATCGCCGACCCGACCGACCAACGAGGCAAGGGTCGACAGGCACAACCCGTAGCCGAAGCTGGACCGGCTGGCGGCACGGCCGGACTCGACGCCTTCTCGCACGAGGCGTAGTGCCTGCTGGGGGTCGTCATCGATCAACCATTCGCAGGCGCCGTAGAGGGCAAAGGAGATGAGGACCGGGTTGTCGGTACGGCGAGCAAGGGCCAAGGCTTCGTCGGCGAGAGCCCGGTTAGGCGGTGAACGGTCGAGGAACGCAGACGCGACGGTCCACTGCGACAGCCCCCAAGCGAGATGGAAGTCGTCACCGACCTCTCGTGCTCGGGCGATCCACTCCTGGTAGTACTCCTTGGTCTCCGCCATCCAGCCCCGGAACCACACCGAGTTGCACACCGCCTGGCGGGCTGCCCAGCTCGGTGCCAGCGCCCCAATTGCTTCGGTCGCCATCGCTTCGAGACCGAGCCGCAGCGCCGCGTCGTTGTCTCCCCGCGCCCAGGCGGCATGGCTGACCAGACCAAGGGCCACATGACGCAGCGGATGGCTGTCCGATGGTGTGCAGGCGTGCTGGCGCTCCGCCCAGGCCGCGACCTCGTAGTCGAGGCGCAGGATCGTGTAGTCGGCCAGCTCGGCCAGTAGCTCGAACCCCAGGTCGGCGTCATTGGCAAGGGCCCACACATGTGCGGCGCGCAGGTTGCCGAGCTCCTCACCGATGCGGTCGCCACACACGCGTTCCGCGGGACCGTGCAGACCTGGCGCCGTTTCCCGTACGAAAGCGAGCGCCCATTCGGCATGGCGGCGGGCGGTGTCGAGTGCCTCCCCCGTTTCGGCGAGCCGTTCGGCGCCGTATTCCCGCAGCGTCTCCAGCATCCGGTAGCGGTTGTGCTCACCATGTTGTTCGGCGATCACCAGCGACTTGCTGACCAGCTCGTCGAGTAGATCGATGAGCTGCCATTCGTCGAGTTCGTGTCCTGCTCCGACTGCTGTGGCCGCTTCGAGGGTGAAACTGCCGGCGAATGCGGACAACCGCCGGAAAAGGCGCCGTTGATCCTCATCGAGCAGTTCGTAGGACCAGTCCACCGCGCCCCGCAGGGACTGGCGCGGTTCTCGATGACGGTCGGCAAGGATCCGGAAGCGCTGATCGAGATGACCGAGCAGTTCGAGTGGACCCATCGAACGCATCCGCGCCGCGGCAAGCTCGACTGCGAGCGGCATACCGTCGAGACGGCGGCAGATCTCGCACACCAGCGGTGTCGTGGTGGCGTCCAAGCTGAAGTCGGGCCGCACCGCCTGCGCTCGTTCCACGAACAGCTCGACCGCCTCGAAACGACTCGCTTCAATCGGATCATGCAGTTCGCCCGATGGCACGCCGAGCGGCAGGGTCGGCCATACTCGCTCGCCGGGCAGGCCGAGGGACTCGCGGGAGGTGAGCAGCAGGGTGATCGACGGCGCCTCCTGGAGCACACGGGCCACGAGAGCTCGTACCTGGTCGATCACGTGCTCGCAGTTATCGATGACCAGCAACGCGGTCCGAGGTCGGAGCCAGGCCATCATCGCTTCGGCCGTGTCAACCCCCTCGCGGGCGCGTAGGGCGATGCTGGATGCGAGCGCTTCCACCACGTCGCTGTTGGCCGAAACCGGTGCCAGCTCACATAGCCATACCCCGTCGTCGAAGCGCGAGCTGGCCGCCAGGGCGATCTCCTGGGACAGCCGCGTCTTGCCCACCCCGCCCGGACCGATGAGCGTGACCAACCGCGACCGCGCCAGCTGTCCGGCCAGCGCCTCACGATCGGGGGCGCGCCCGAGGAACGCAGTCAGCGACGGACGGAGGTTGGTGTGGCCGACGGCGGTGGTACGGGGTGGGGGGAAGTCCGAGCCGAGCTCGGGGTGCACGAGTTGGAAGAGTTCTTCGGGGCCTGGCCCATCACGGAGCTGGAAGGTGCCCAATGGCGTCAGCGCACACGCCGCGGGCAGGCCCTGTCGGGCGAGGACCGCGGTGGCCGGGGAAACCAGTACCTGACCGCCGTGGGCGACATCCATCAGGCGTGCGGCGCGGGCGAGAGACAGCCCGTCGTAGTCCTCTTCGCGCTGGCTCGCCTCGCCGCTGTGCACGGCCATTCGTACCCGCAGGACCCGCTCACCCGGCCATGGGGCGTTGGCGAGGGACCGTTGCGCGTCCAGCGCGGCGGCGAGCGCGTCGGTGGGGTTGGGGAAGGCGGCACAGATGCCGTCACCGGTGTGTTTGAAGACCCGGCCTCCGTTGGTGGCGACCGCACCGTGCAACAGTTCATCGTGCAGCGCCAGCGCCTCGCGCATGGCCGCCTGATCGGTGGCCCAGTGCTTGGTCGATCCCTCGACATCGGTGAACAGGAACGTCACCGTCGAGGCGCGCGTTGGCTGTTGCACGGCCTCGGAGCATACGCCCGTC
>JANPEN010000510.1:0-7815 GCA_031422955.1 Acidimicrobiia bacterium | reverse complement strand
CCAGCGCCACCCCGTTTCCACTTGTTGGTCGGCTCCCTGTCGGTCCCCGACTGTCGACGGCTCGCTAGCGCTCACACCCCGACCTGGCGCCGCCACCCTTCCTGCAAGCCGGGTTCCCCAGGTCTTTCTGCGGCGCTAGCGCCACCCCGGTTCCGCCCAGGGCCCCGGGGTAAGGCATGCTGGGCTGGCGGGCTGACCGGGCGCGGGTCAATGTCGACACGAGCCAAAAGGTTTCTCAAAGGATCAGTTCCTATCACTGCTAAAGCCTTCTAGAGATCGAGAGGTCATGTTGTCCGATTCTGGTGAAGATTCGTCGCCTCCGTCGGGACCTGTTGCGGGGTCACCTCACCCGAGGCGATCACGGCGCCAGGTCGTAGCCTTTTTGCTCGGGGTAGGAGCAGTTGGGGCGACCGCCGCCACTACCGCCTCGGCCATGCGGACCACGACCCACGATGGGCACGACCATACCGCCGAGGATGTACCCACCGGCGGCGCCGAGGTCACCCGCGGCCGTGGTGTCGCTACCAGCTTCGGCAGCGTGACCGTGCTAGGTGCGGCCCGCCGAACACGGCCAGGTCCCGTCACCCATGCTGAGCACCAGCCGAATGAACGAGCGGAGACAACCAGCAACGAGCCTTGGTCTGACCTGGTCGACGTCGAGGTCGAGGTCCACAACGGCTTGGCGCGTGCCATCCTCGTGTCGCCGGGACAGTTCCGGCTTCGACTCGGCGCCAACGGCCCGACGGTCGCTCCATACGATTCCGACATCGGCGTTCGTGAGCTCGCCCCCCAGCAGCGGGTCCACGCCACGATCAGCTATCTGGCTCCGACCCAAGGCGCCACCGCCCTAAACCTCATGTACGAGGACACCGGCCAGACCGGCTCCGGCGCCAGCACACCGGCCGTCCTCGTGCTCGCCCTCTCGAACGGCTCCACCACTGAGGTCCGGCCATGACCGCGCCAGAAACGTCAGCACCGAGAACCTCTCCTGGCCATGGGCCCTCCCGACGGGATCTGCTGCGCTACGGCGCCGCGGCAGGCGCGGCCACCGTTGCGACGGCAACGTTCGGTCTCAGCGGCACCCGCACTAGCGCGACAATCAGCGCACGCCGCCCGGATGCCCCAACCGTCATGGCCTTGCCGGGCGTGCTCGACCTGTTCGTGAACGAAGGATTCGTGCCCATGGTCGACGGGAGCATGGTCTACATGCGTGGTTTTGGCGACCAGGCCACCACCATCGCCGACACCTATCCGAGCCTGTCAATCAGTCCGCGTATCTTCTTCGCCAATGGCACGATGGTGGCCGACCGACTGTTCCCACCTTCCGCCGCCGCTCCCCCCAACGGTCGACCGCGGCCCGCTCGCACCGACCCCGACGACGGGCTCGCTTATCTGCTACGCCGTTCGTACTGGGGCAGTTACTTCCCTGCCCGCACCATCGTGGCGGAAAGCGGGAGTCGCATTCGCTTGCGGGTACACAACCGCCTAAGCAAGCCCCACGAACTGGCCATCCTCGGCGCGGGCGCCACCACCGGGCCCATCGCGCCCGGTCAGACCAGCACCCTTGAACTGGATGCGCCCGCGGCGGGAACCTATATCTATACCGACCCGGGCGGCGGCTCGGTCGAACGAACCCTGGGGCTTTTCGGCGTGCTGGTGGTGGTTCCTGCCCAGGAGTACTGGCGCCTCAGCGCCGGTGGCGTCGAGTTCGAACGGCAATGGCTGTGGATCTGCCACGACGTCGACCCGGTCTGGGCCCGTCGGTCACAGCTGGGCGAAACCATCGACCCGGTCCGCACCCCACCCGTGCCGCGCTACTTCACCCTCAACGGGCGGGCCGGGTTCCAATCGGTGGCCGCCACCCAAGACGAGGCCATCAACCGCGCCAGCTACGAAGAGACCTTGCCCGCGGGATCCCCCCGCCACACCGACGTCCGGAACTTCAGCCTGTCCGGCAGCGCCGACACCGTCGTCACCGGCCAGTTGATCCGCATGGTCAACGCTGGCGTGGCCGTTCATCAAATGCACTTCCACGGCAACCACGTCTGGACCGTTCGTGGTAACGGCATTGACTTCAGTCGCTCCGAGGGCTCTGTCGATAGGCAGGGTCATCTGCTCATGCAGCACTGGGAGGACACGGTCGAGCTCGGGCCGCTAGATCGCAAAGAGATCGTCCTGCCCCTGAAACCGCCCCCGGACGCGCTGAAAGATGTCTATGCCGCCAGAACCGAAGACTGGCATTACCCGATGCATTGCCACGCCGAGATGTCCCAAACCGCAGCCGGTGGGCTCTATCCCGGCGGCATCATCGCTGACTGGGTGCTCGCTGCTCCCTCTACCGACGGCCCGGTGACCTCGTGAGCATTGCCCACCACTCCTACCCCACCCAGGCGGCGTACTCCTCCGATCAGCCCCACGAGGGATCCCCGGAGACGCAGTTCCGCAAGGCGCCCAACCGCCTGTTTGTTCGCAAGTTCTTCAATCGAAAGCTGCGATTCCCCGACGGCGCCGAGCACGAGATCTGGGGGTTCGAGGACGACACCTCAGGCCGAGGGCTTCCCTCACCGCTGGTTCGCGGCACCGAAGGCGAGATCCTCCATATCCTCCTCAAACCAGCGAAGGGGTCCCACACCATCCACCTCCACGGCCAGGAACCGGATCCACGTAACGACGGGGTGGGCCACACCTCCTTCGAGGTCAACGGGGAGTACACCTACCAATGGTTACCAGAACCGGGTGTCCCTGGGGACCCGAACAAAGGCTCAGCCGGAACGTTTTTTTACCATTGCCACGTTAATACGGTGCTGCACGTACAGATGGGTATGTTTGGGGCGTTGATTATTGATCCAGTTGTACACGAAGCCTTCCCCATAAGGCCGGGCAAGACACGCCGTGCCTTTGTCGACGGCCCTGAATACGACATCGCCACTGAAACCCTTCTGGCGCCGTATGCGGTCGACCCGAGATGGCATCAGCTAAACCACGCGGCCGGGCTGTCGGGCGAGGACGTCGGGTTGAACCGCTTCGAACCCCGGCACTTTTATTTGCTGGGCGGCAACCTGTCTCAGCCCGCCCGCAACGGCGGAGTCCAAGTCGCGACCGAGGTCAGGGCTAACGTCGTGGGCAACGGCAAGGCCCCGTCGCTGCTCCGAGTGAACAACACCACCTACGCTCCAACCCGGCTGCGTTTCACTCAGGCGGACGGCGTCACCCCCGAGCCCCTTGCCGAGCTGATCGCCCATGATGGGAGGGCCCTCCGCGACACCTCAGACCCATCCGGGCCAAGCCGGCCGCTACGGGACCTGGGTCGCCGCGTCCTAACCGACCGGTTGGCCTTCGGAGCCGCTGAACGTTACGACATGCTGCTGGTCCCACCCCGGCCGGGTGAGTTCAAGGTCCACGTGGAGTGGCTCGATTGGATTACAGGCAAGGTCCTGGCCACCCGAACACTTCCTCTCTTCGCACAGTGACAGCTCGACGGCCAACTCATGGAGAAGCTGCAACTATTTGCCCACGAGCCGCGGACCAACAGCGAGTTGAGAAGCAAGCACCCCTGCCCTGCGTGCGGTCGCTCGCATGGTGTGCACTTCCTCAGCCCGCCGCGGTCATCGAAAGCAACCGAGCTACGGTATTCCAATTACGAACCGTGACGGGCTGGCCGAGCTGACGGTCGAAGTTGGGCAGCTTGGCTCGGCCCTGGCCGTTGGGGCAGAACAGGTACAGCTCCCGGCCGGCCACCACGATCTCGTCGATGGAACCCGCCACCGGCGTCAACGCGGCGGGGTCGAGAATGGCACCGGCGAAGCCGACCAGAAGCTTGTCGGGCTGCTCGACGTGCTCGGCCATGGGGTTGTCGGCCACCACCGCCACCAATTCGCCATGGCTGCGCACCACCACCGCCACCGCCAGACCGAAACGTTTCTCGATCGCCACAGAGATGTCTCGGGCCAACTCCACACCGGAAACATCAAAGGCGTCCAAGGCGACGTTGCCGCTTTGGATGAAGCTAACCACCCGCCCGTAGCCGAGCCCTTCGAGTAGCTCGCGCAGCTCGCTCATCGTCAACTTGTTGCGGCCGCCCACGTTTACCCCACGCAGCAACGCCGCCCACCGTGTTTCGCTCATAATTCACGCCCGGATCAGGCCGCCGTCCTGCTCCATCACGCCCGGATCAGGCCGCCGTCTTGCTCCATGGCATCCACCTGGGACCGTACGATGGCCGCCATCTTGGGGTGGGTGAGGATCCAGAACCGCCCGGTTTGCACGGCGTCGAGGACTAGGCGGCCGACCTCGTCAGGGTCCATGCCTTGGGAGAGGGTCTCGGTGAGCATGTTCCAGAACCGATCGCCCTGCTTGGTCTGAATGTGCTGCGCAGCCGAGTCGGCTGGGCGGTTGCGTTCGCTGGAGGTGATGTTGGTGTTGATCGGCCCCGGGCACAACACCGAGGCCTTCAGCGGGGACTTGGCCACCCGCAGATCTCGCTCCAGGGAGGCCATGAGGGCCACCACCCCGTGCTTGGCCACGTTGTAGGCGCCGAGGGAGGCGGGGGCCAGCAAACCGGCCATGGAGGCGGTGGAGTTGATATGGCCCTCACCACTTCGCTCGATCAAGGGCAGGAACGTCTTCACCCCATAGATGGGACCCCACAGATCGATCCCGAGGGTCCATTCCCAGTCGGCGATGGAGGTTTGCCCGATGGGGGCGGCGGTGCCCACCCCGGCGTTGTTGCACAACACGTGCACGGCGCCGTAGGTGTCCATGGTCGCCTCCGCCAGAGCCTCGATGTCGGCCAGCTTGGAAACGTCGGTGCGCACCCCGACGGCGGCGTGCCCGGCCCCGGTGAGCTCAGCCACCACTACGTCGAGGGGGCCGGCCTCAATATCGGCCAGGACCAGCTTGGCGCCCGCGCCAGCGAAGGCCCTGGCCATGCCCAGGCCGATGCCACTGGCTCCTCCGGTGATGACTGCCACCTTGTCCCGCACGTCATAGCTGCGGGCGACGGGGGCGTTTTCGGGGGTGCTCATCGTGGATCTCCCTGGGGTGATTGGGCGGCCATTGTTTCGGCGGCCACTGTTTGGGCGGCGATGACGGTGTTACGTAACAACATGGCGACGGTAGTCGGGCCCACGCCACCGAGGCGGGGGGTGATCCACGAGGCGACCTCGCCCACCGACTCATCGACGTCGGCCAGTAGGCGTCGCCCGGACCAGCTGATACCGCCGCTGATCACCACTGCCCCGGGCGCCACCATGTCGGGGGTGACGAAGTTGGCCACCCCCAGCGCGGCAATGAGGATGTCGGCCTGGCGGGTGTAGGCGCCAGGGTCCGCGATGCCGGAGTGAACCACGGTCACCGCCGCGTCGCCGCCAGGGCCTTTACTGGACAACATCAGGGCGATGGGGCGGCCCAGGGTGGGGCCCCGGCCGAGGACCACCACATGGCGCCCGGCGGTGGCGATGCCGTAGTGGGTCAAGATGGCCTGAATGCCGGCCGGAGCGCAGGGGGTGGGGGCCTTCTCGCCCAGCACCAGCTTGCCCAGGTTGATTGGATGCAGGCCGTCGGCGTCTTTGGCCGGGTCGATGGCGGACAGCACGGCATCCACGTTGAGATGGCCCGGCAACGGCAGTTGCACCAGAAAAGCGTGAACGAACGGGTCGGCGTTGAACTGGGCCACTACCTCGGCCAGCTCGGCCTGGGTGGTTTGGGCTGGCAGTTGGCGATGCACCGAGCGCACCCCAACGGCGGCGCAGGCCTCGTGCTTCTTGGCCACGTAGCCGGCCGAGGCGGCGTCCTCGCCGACCAGGATGGTGCCCAGACCGGGCTGAATCCCCAACCCGGCCAACACCAGCACTAGTTGGCGTACTTCGCTAAGCACCGCATCGGCAACCGGCTGACCGGCCAGAAGAGAAGCGTTCGTGCTCATTCGTGCTTGCTTAGTCGATCCGACGCCAACGGGGTGAACTCGCGCGAACGAACCCGAACATCAGGCAGGCTTGCCGTCGAAGGGGCCGTCGTCGGACCCGCCACCCTCGCCGCCGCTGAGGTAGCTCTCCTCGATTTCGTCGATGCGAGCGGCCAGGTCACTGGCGGTGCCTTCCAGCACCAGCCGACCCCTGCGCATGACGTAGGCACGATCGGCGTAGACAAGCGCCTTGCGCACGTGTTGTTCCACCAGTAACACCGCGGTGCCCTGTTCGGTAGCGGCCTTACGCACTGCTTCGAGCAGCCGGCGCACGATCAACGGGGCCAGGCCCATGGACAGCTCGTCCGCCAGCAGCACCCGAGGCTTGCGGCCCAGGGCCCGAGCCAAGGTGAGCATCTGCTGCTCGCCGCCGGAAAGAAGACCGCCCCGTACGTCAATGCGACGCTCGAGTTCTGGGAACAACCCCAGCGCGGTGGCAAGATCGGCTTTACCGACCCGGAGATTGTCCCGGGTCGACATGCCCATGAAGACCGATTTCTCTTCGGTCACGAAGGTGAGGCCGTTGCGAGCACGGACGTGCAGCGGCGCCTTGGTCACCACGCCGTCGATCAGTACCTGGCCCCCCAAGGGCGGCAGCTCGCCGGCCAGGGTCAGCAACGTGGTGGTTTTACCGGCACCGTTGGGACCCAGCAGGGCTACCACTTCGCCGGGGCGCACGACCAGGTTGATGTCGTGGATGACGGGCTGCTTGCCGTACCCGGCGGAAAGCCCGAGCGCCTCAATGGCCGGCTCGGCGAAACCGTCAACGGCTCGGCCGCGGTCAGTGCTGCCCTGCACCGGTGCCGTCATGGCGTACCTCCACTCACTTCGGCCATCGTGGCACTGTCGTCTTCCTCGCCCAGGTAGGCGGAAACGACCAGGGGATCGTTGCGCACCTGTTCCGGTGTGCCTTCGGAAATCTTGTTGCCGAAGTCCAACACCACGATGTGGTCACACACGCTCATAACGAAGTTCATGTCGTGCTCCACCAGCAGCACGGCAATACCCCAATCGTCGGCCAGCCGGCGAACGAGGTGGGCTAGCTCGGCGGTTTCGTTATCACCGAGGCCGGCCGCCGGTTCGTCGAGCAGCAACACGCCCGGCTGGGTGGCCACGGCGCGGGCGATGGCCAGGAGGCGCCGCTTGCCGTAGGGCAGATCCTGGACCAGACGCAGCAGGTCATCTTCGAGCTGGAACTCTCGGATGGCCGCCACCACCGGGCCGGGTAGCGGCGGCACCTTGGAATAGAAAAGATCGACCAGGTAAGACCGGCGGTCTCGGGGGTCGGAGGCGGCGCGGAGGTTGTCCAACACGGTGGCGTCTTCGAACAGTTCCAACGATTGGAACGATCGGCTGAGCCCGGCTCGGGCTCGCGCCGTGGCCGACTTTCCGGCCAGCTCGCGATCATCGAGACGAACGCTGCCCGCCGCCGTGCGCGTGAAACCGGTGATCGCGTCAATGGCAGAGGTTTTGCCGGCCCCGTTTGGTCCGATGAGACCCACGATCTGGCCGGGCCGAACGGTGAGGGACACACCGTCCACGGCCACCACCCCGCCATAGCGCACGGTCAGGTCGCTGACCTCCAAGGTCTGCGGCGCCACTTTCTCTCGCTGGGAGCCCGACTCGGCGGCCGGAAGCGCGAAAACGTGCGGCGCCCGGCGAGCCAGGGCAGGAATGCGCTGACGCAGCGTAGCGCGACCGCCGGCGACGTATTTGACCTGCTCGTGGGCGACACCGTCTTGGTTCAGCAGCACAAACAACACGACGAGGCCGCCACCGATGAGCTGGATCCACTTGGTCAAGCCTTCAAAAATCACGTTCGACAATTGGGCGCCGAGTGACCCGGAGGCCAG
>JANPEN010000509.1:0-7034 GCA_031422955.1 Acidimicrobiia bacterium | reverse complement strand
GTTTGCCGAACACCGCGGCGGCGGCCACTGCCGGATGCTCGAGCAGCACGTGTTCGACCTCGAAGGGCCCGATCAGGTGTCCGGATGACTTGATTACGTCGTCGGCCCGGCCGACGAACCAGATGTGACCGTCCTCGTCGCAGCTGGCCAGGTCGCCCGACACGTACCACGCTCGGTTGTCGGGGTCGAGGCGGAAGCAGGCTGCGTATCGTTCGGGCTGGCCCAAATAGGCACGGAATTGTGACGGCCAGCCCGGCCGCAGGGCCAGCATCCCCGTTTCGCCCGCCGTCGCCACCTCGTGCACCCGGCCCGCGGCGTCGGTCAGGGGCTGACCTTCCTCGTCCACGGCCAGGATGCCAAGCTCCACGCCGGGCAGTGGCCGGCCCATCGAGCCCGGCTTGATGGTTTCGCCAGGCTGGTTGGCCACCATGATCACACCGGTCTCGGTTTGCCACCAGTTGTCATGGATCGGTTGTCCGAAGGCCTCGACTCCCCATTGGACGGCGTCCGCAGCAAGTGGCTCACCCACCGATGCGATGAAGCGAAGGGCTGGTAGGGCCCTGGCGGGGGTCTCGGTAGGGGACCGCATCATCAGCCGAATGGCGGTCGGCGCGGTGTACCAGACGGTTATCCCTTCCCGTTCCAGCAGCATGTTCCAGCGTTGGGCGTCGAACTCGGCCTCGTCCACCACGACGGTGACGCCGAGCGCCAGCGGGGCGATGATCCCGTAGGACGTGCCGGTCACCCAGCCGGGGTCCGCGGTGCACCAAAACACATCACCCCGGCGCAGACCCAACGCCACCGATGCCGTGGCCCGGTGAGCGGCGACGGCATCGTGCACGTGCAGGGCGCCCTTTGGCGTGCCCGTCGTGCCCGACGTGAAGTGGAGAATCGCAGGGTCTTCGGCCCCGGTTGGGGCCATGATCGGCTCGTCGGAGGCAGCCTCGCAGCTCGCGGCGAAGGCGAGGGTGCCGCTCGGCTGGCCGTCGATGCACAGGACATAGCGCAAGCTGGTCAGTGTCTCGCGCTGCATCTCGACGCGGCGCTGGTAGATGGCGCTGTTGGTCACCAGTAAGGCGGCCTGACCAATGTCCATGCGTTGGCGCAATGGTTCGGGCCCGAACGCGGCGAACATGGGGCAGAAAACAGCACCGGCCTTCCAAGTGCCGAGAGCGGTCACGTACAGCTCCGGCACCCGTCCCAACGCCGTGAAGACCCGATCTCCGTGGCCGATACCGAGGTCGCCTATGGCCCGGGCGAAACGATTCGAGGCCCGCTCCAGCTCACCGTAGGTCAGGGAGCGAACCGAGCCGTCACGGCCGACGAAGCGAAGCGCCTCGATGCTGGCCGCGGCCGGGTCGCTCGCGTGGCGGGTGACGGTTTCGTGGGCGATGTTGAGCCCCCCGCCAGCCAGCCCGACCAGCTGGCGGCGGGCATCAGCCCAGATCTCTTGGGAAGTGTGGGACAGGGAAGGGATCACATGTCGACGGTACGAAGCGATCTGCCGGAGGGGTAGAGCCCGGGGCCCTTTCGTCAGCGGGCACAAGGTCCTTTCCTTCGGTCAGGGTCCCGAGCCGACACCGTCGAGGGGCCATTCGGGTCCTGCTCAGCTGTCGGTGGGCGAGTCGGGGGCGGGCTTGGGTTCGAGCGGTGGTACAGCGAGGCGGTCGGCGAGGTTGTTGAATGCCCGCATGATCTCGTAGGGCAGGGGGAACACGATGGTGGAGTTCTTCTCGACGGCGATCTCGGACAGGGTGGACAGGGTGCGCAGTTGCAGCGCGGCGGGGTGGACCTCGAGGATCTCTGCGGCCTGGCCGAGCGCGACCGATGCCTCGAGCTCGCCCTGGGCGTGGATTACCTTGGCGCGTCGTTCTCGCTCGGATTCCGCCTCGCGGGCCATTGCTCGACGCATTTGTTCGGGTAGCTCAACGTCCTTGATCTCCACGGTGGTGACCTCGATACCCCAGGGCTCGGTGGCTTCGTCGATGAGCAGGCGAAGGCGACCGGAGATCGAGTCGCGGTCGCGGAGCAACGCGTCGAGGTCATGCTGGCGCAGCACGCTCAGCAGCGTCACCTGGGAAACCTGTGCCGTTGCAAACTGGTAGTCGTGGACGGCCATGACGGCCTTGATCGGGTCCCGTACCGCGTAGTACGTGACTCCGTTGACCTTGACGGTCACGTTGTCCTTGGTGACGAGTTCCTGGTCGGGAACGATGAGCGCGACAGTCCGCAGGCTTATCCGAACGATTCGGTCGAGGATTGGCAGGACGAGGATGAGCCCCGGCCCCTTCGCGCCAGTGAGCCGGCCGAGCCGGAAGTGGACCGCTCGTTCGTACTCGGGGATGACCCGAAGCGAAGACAACACGAGGAGCGCGGTACCGGCGAGGATGGCACCGAGGATGGCAGCGAGGGTGGCCATTACGCGCGCACCGTCTCACCCCAGCGGATCCCAAAGGGTCCGAATCCGACCTGAACGGTCGCACAGTCGGCGTCGGCGAACTCGTAACGGGCGTGTCGGGTCGGTCTCATTCTAGGGATGCTCGTCTCGGCGCCGCCTCCCCGTACAGAGGCATTGGTCACAAGCGCAGATGACTCACGGCGGGGCTTGTCAGGCTGGGTTCTCGCCCACCCAACGCCTCAAGCCCAGCCGTTCGAGCTGGTCCAGGGCCGCGGTGATCGGGTCGGGCGCAGCCGCGTCGGCTGGGACCAGCGGCCCGAGGGGATGTTGACGCAGGTAAACCGGGGTTTCGGGGTGCGCTTGTTGATGCCGGGCCGCCAAGAGGGGGGCGACCTCGGGCCAGGCGCCCTCGATCACGATGGCATCAGCTCCCTCCGCGAGAGGGCAACGGTCTCCGGCGAGCATGGGGCAGCACCCCTTTGGCCGGCCGGCCGGGCCGGGGCAGAGGACAACGTGCATCCCGCGCTCGGTCAGCACGTCGAGCAGTGGGCTGCGCCCGTCGGCTGCTTCCACCAAGACGCGCGTCGGTCGGGATCCTGCGTCGCGAGAGTGTTCCGGTGGCCAGCAGGGCACGGTGCCGATCGTGGCGATGATGACGTGCGCGGTGTTGCGGTCATGAGGTCCGGACAAGGCCATGCCTCGACGGCGAGCCAGGGCGAGCATGAGGTGGTTGTCGAGGCGGATGTCAGCTTCGAGATTGGGAACGCCATCGGCGGCCGCGGCTCCAAACAGCGAGTCGAGCAGGAAGGGGCCGAGCCAGCCTCGCCAGCCCATGGCGATGGCGATGCCCATCTCTCCATTGCCGTTCGCCATCCGGGTGTAGAGCGCGTGTCCCACCAGCGTGGGGTCACCAGAGTCGGGGTGCTCGGCTGCTGGCGTGACGAACGCCCCGAGGTTGCGGCCGTTGCCGGCGGTTGCTTTGTCGAACCATCGCTGCAGGTAGGCGTCGGTGGGATGGAACGGGGAGAAGAAGCGGAGCTGTCGGTCCTCGTCGGACAGGTTCTCGTAGAGCGCGCGGAGCTGGGCGAGGTCGCCCGCATCCAGCTCGCGAACCGAAAGGACCCTGCCGTTGCCCAGATCTACGCTCATGCGCCTTGTGCGCCCCGAACTGGCCTCCTCGCCGAGCTTCATGGAGAGCGGGAGACCGGGCGCGTGAATGCTCCAGCGGCGACTTCTGGATCGACGGAGCTGACCTGCACGAGGGGGAGCAGGCGGTCGATGTCGGCCGGTTGGCTCAGCTGGGATGCGGGTCTGAGCACCGCCGCGGTGCCGGCCGCCACCCCGACCCGGACCGCCTGGAGGAGGTCGTCGCCGCGCTGAAGCGTGGTAACGATCCCAGCCACAAGGCTGTCGCCGGCGCCGATCGTGCTGAGGGCGACCACGCTCGGAGCGTGGATCCTGCGGGTTGGTGCGCCCCGTTCGACGAGCAGGGCTCCGGCGGCGGCGAGTGACACGATGACCGCCTGGTTGGGCCCGGAGTTGAGAAGTAACCGGGCCGCGGCGGTGATCTCGACTTCGGTGGGCAGTGCGTGGCCTGCCCAGGAGGCGAGTTCGTTCACGCTGGGTTTGAGGGCGAAGGCCCCGATCTCGGCCAGTGTGGCGAGCGCATCCCCGGAGGTATCCACGATGAGTCGTTCGCAGGAGTGTGCGGCGGCCAGGGCGAGATCGGCAGCGTCGGCTCTGCTGACACCGCGAGGGAAGGAGCCGGAGAGGACCGTGATGGCGTGGACTCCGGCGTGGGCCACTAGGTGCTCCTTCAGCGCCACCAGGTCGATGATGGTCAGTTCCGGGCCGGGGAGCACGAAGCGGAACTGGCGTCCGCTGGCGGTCTCCGCCACCGTCACGCTCTGGCGCGTCGAGCCGCTGATCGGTACGGGTTCAACGACAACCCCTTCTGCCTCCCGGAGTTGAACAAGCTCCGCGCCAGTCGCACCGCCGCTGGTGAGCAACGCGATCACCTCTACCCCGAGTCGCTGGGCGATCCTGGCCACGTTGACGCCGCCACCACCGGGTTCCGTTGTCGGCTGGTTGCAGTGCATCTTGCGGTCAGCCACGAGCACGGGGATCTCGGTGGCGAGATCGAGGGAGGGGTTGACGGTGATGGTGAGCATGGGGTTCGTCAACTGTAAGCGGAGAGTCGCCAGTACGGGTTGACCTGCGCTGGTGGCTCGGGCTCGGTGTGGCTCAGCGCGGCCAGGGACTGTGCGACCCGGCGACCCGAGATGTTGCTGGGTGTGATCTCGACCCACTGGCCTTTGGGACCGGGCGCCCATGGTGTCACGCTGGCAGTGTCGGGTGCGGCCAGCCGGGCGTGGCCGGCGACGACCACGCTCCAGCCGCAGCGGCGGCTGTCTACCACTTCGTCGATCTCGAACACCACGGGGCCGGCGAGGACGTCATCGAGCTTCGCTCCCGGATCGGTGCGGAATACGACGCTGGTGCCCGTCCAGGCGTAGTTGATGGGTACCAGGGCCGGGCCGGAGGGACCGGACCACGCGAGGCGTCCGATCCCGGTGCGCTGCAGAAGCCGGACGCACTCGTCGTGATCGAGCACCACGAGATGCGCGGAAGATTCGATGGTCATGGGTTCAGTTTGAGGGCAGTAGGAGGCCACCGGTAGGGCCCAAGGTCCGAGTTTCACCCGGCCGATCGGACGACAAGCCGATCGGACGACAAGCCGATCGGACGACAAGCCGATCGGACGACCAGCTCAGCGTCCTGGGCGGATCAGGAGGGCTCGGGCGACGGCGGACTCCTTGACTGGTCCTCGGTCCCTACTATCGGGGCCATCCGGCCCTCCAGGCTGGCACCGTGGACGGCACCGACGGGGCAATGGCTCGACCCAGCAAGCGGATCGGCCCCCTGCTCAGCGAGGTCGATGCCCGCAGGTTCGAACTTGAGCTTGGTTGGACTGTCGCGGAGGTCACCCCCGGAAGGTGGCGACGAGTGGTCGCTTCACCGGAGCCGGTTGCGATTGTCGAGCTGGCGGCGATCAGCGCGCTGCTCGACACGGGCCATATCGTTGTCTGTGCCGGCGGGGGCGGTATCCCCGTCGTGCGGACGCCCGATGGCCGTTGCCATGGGGTGGAGGCAGTTGTCGACAAGGACCTCGTCTCGTCGCTCTTGGCGATCGAACTCGGGGCCGACGCGTTGGTGATGCTCACCGATGTCGACGCGGTCAGCACTGATTTCGGCACCCCGCAGGCCCGCCGTGTCCACAAGGCGAGCGTCGCTGCGCTGCGGGCGATGAGCTTCGAAGCTGGTTCGATGGCACCCAAGGTCGAAGCCGCCTGCCGGTTTGCAGAGCGCAGCGGCGGGGTAGCGGGGATCGGCCGGCTGGAGCAGGCGGACGAACTGCTGGCGGGCCGGGCTGGCACGCTCGTCGTCGCGGGTGATGTCGAAACCCGTTGGTGGGACCCGGCGAGCTGATCTTGGGCGCGGTGGGCTGTGACGCGTTGGGACCGCAGCGCTGGTGCCGAGGGGCCCACGAAGCGAGGTCTTCAGACCCTGGTCGGTGCCTGGGCTAACCCGCCACGCTTGATCGAAAGGACCGAAGATCTTGTCAGGAGAGATGATGCGGGAACGTTTCCTCCAGTTCGTAGCCGTTGTTATTGGCGCGCTCGGTGCTGTCTTGTTGGCGTCGGGAGTTGTGGTCTCCGCCGGCGAGGAGGCTGGCGCTGGGCCCCTCGCCGATCTTTCGACCTTCCCGGTTCCCCTTCCCAGCGGATGCCCTGAGGGCTCCGGCGCCTTGCAGGGAGTCCGGTTCAGCACGGCGGCCTCCGGGGCCTACACGACTGCGGATCTGTCCCAACTGGCCCTGGCGGCCGGCGACGGGGTGATCATGAGGTGGGACGGCTTTGCCGCCAACTGCCTCGATGCGTCGGGTCGACCCGTAATGAGAGTCACCCTGGCCGCTTACCTCACGCCGACGGCAACCTTCGATTCCAACGTCGATCAGCGGCTGGTGGACTGGACTTCCTGCGGTCCGGGCGCGGCCGAATGCGCAGGAGATGGTTCGGGCTACCGGCTGCAGCTGGCCATCCCCGCCGAGGCCGTCGGCTGCCGGTTCCAGATCGATGCCATCCTCGGCGCTCCCTTGGCCGCCGTCGGGCCGAGCGGGAGTTTCTACAGTGCTGAGCTGCGCGGTGGCCAAGGACCCAATCTGCTTATCGGGGCCACCAACTTCGCCGTGGCGGGCTGCAACGACGCCGCCGGTGGGACCACCCCGACCACTGTAACGGCGGAGGCCACCACCACCACCACCACCACGACGCCGAGCACGGCGAGCACTGCGTTGGAGGTGGCCTCCACGACCGCGCCGACTGTGCTCGCCGCCCAGCCGGCCCGGGCCGCGCTGGCGGCCCAGGTTGTGCTGCCGGCCACCGGGGTGCACAGCAGCCGGACGCTCGGCGCGGGCGGACTGCTCCTCGTGATGGGCCTGGCGTTGATGGTGCTCTCGATGCTGCGCCGCCAGCAAGCACCCGGCGAACTTGTCAGCGGGCGTTGAGCCCGCCTTCCTCAAGCTTTTGATGGCGAGTGGCCTGTCCCGAAGGTGACGGATGCCCCTTCCCGCGAG
>JANPEN010000508.1:0-10601 GCA_031422955.1 Acidimicrobiia bacterium | reverse complement strand
GACGCGGCCACGTTGAGCCGGTCAGCGTTGGGTACCCGTCCCGTCGCCACCAACAAGCAGTCTGCCGCCAGTGTGAAGGCACCATGGGGCCCCGTACCCCGCAACACCACACCGCGCCCGCCCGCACCGATGCTGACGGATAGGTCACGGCTGTTGGGATGAATACCGAAGCGCTCGCCGTAGACCTGGGTGGCCCGATGAGACACATCGTCGTCGCATTCGCGCAGCAGGTTGGAGGAGCGCAGCACGAAGTCCACCTTGGTGCCGAAGCTGCCGAACACGTGGCCCAGCTCGGCACCGATGTAACCACCGCCCAGGATGATGAGCCGTTCGGGCAGGGCCTCGACGCGCATGATCGTGTCGGAGGTATGGAAGGCCACCTGTTCCAAACCGGCCACGTTCTCCGGCAGCTGTGGGCGCGCCCCTGCGGCCAGCAGGATCTGGGGGGCGGTGATGCGTTCACCGTTGACCTCAATCACCTTGTGGTCCACGAAGCGGCCCTCGCCCCTGAACACCGTGATGTTGGGGCAACGGTTGGATCGGTAGTCCTCTCCCCCGGCGGCGATGGAGTCGATGCGGCTGAACACCCTGGCCACCATGGCCGGCCAGTCGACCCGGTCGAGCGTGCCGTGCACTCCCAGCTTGGCCGCTTCGGCGAACCCGGCGGCTTGGTCGGCGGCGTAGATGAACATCTTGGACGGTATGCAACCCCGGTTGAGGCAGGTGCCGCCGAACACGTCCTTTTCCACCAGGGCGACGTTCCAGTCCTCAAAGGCGGTAGGGATGCTGTTACCGGAACCGGTACCGACAATGATCAGATCGAAGGATTGCACGGCCAGGACGCTACCGGCCGAACGACCTAATTCGCCCCGACCACACGCCACCCGCCCGCCTATCGCCGGCCCCGTCGCACCCGGCTGGTCTGCGTGCCGCCCTACCCTCTACTGCCATGTTGAGACGAGCGGGCACCGGGCGCGAGACAGCCACGGCGCCTGCACCGGGCACCGCTCGCCGGCTGGGTCCGGTGGCCACCCTGTCGGTGGCCTTGGTTTCCGTGGTCGCCCTGGCCGCCGCAGTCGGGGCATGGCGAGCCTCCCGGCAGGCGCCGCTACCCCCCACCCTGGAAGGTCCCTGCCAGGTGTGGGCCAGCCTGGTTCCATCCGACACGAGGCAACTCTCCAACACAGTGGTCGACCCGGCCCGCTCCGGCGGCGTCTACCCGGTGCCGGCGGCTGCTCGGATCTACTACCAGGCATTCCTGGCCGGGGTGGAGGACCCCGGCAGCCGACGCCTCACCGGCCAGGTGGTGCTCGATCTCCCCCCGCTGGTTCCTGACGTCACCCTGGCCCGCTGGGACGAGATCGGCTCCAAGGTCGACAATCAGGGATCGCGCCGCTACCAGCTGCCTCGCCGGTGGGCCCCCACCGGGGTGACGCTGCGGGTCCTGGCCGCTCACGAGGAGTCGGGGCGGCGTTGCCGCGGGGCGCTGACCATCCGCTTGACCGGCTCGGCGCTGGGTTCTCTGCTGCGACCGTTGGCGGTGGGTCTGCTGGCGGCCAGTGCCTGGCTGGTGGCGCGGGCCAGCCTGCCCCGCGCTCGCCGCCACGACCCGTGGTTGGGAAACCACCCGGACCACGGTTGGGCGAGCGCGACGGGGCGGCCCGGCCTCGGGATGTTGGCGGGCCTGCTCTACGGGGTGTTCGCCGCCGTGGTGTTGCTGCTGGCCAGCGCCGTCGCCCTGCATTCGCTCTGGGTCATCGTGCTGCCCCCACTGGGCGTGGCGACGGGCCTGGTCATCGGCTGGGTGGGGTCACGTTGGACCCGGTCCATCCCCAGCCCCAAGGCACCCCGACCCGAACCCCGGGAACTGCCGCTGTTGGAGCCCCACGAGTAGCACCGCGCGGCCCGGACTCTCGCCATCGGCGGTATCCACCGCAGCGGATGGTCGCGGCCCTACGCTGCGCAGCCGTGTCTGACAGCGAGCCTGGGTTCACGGAGTGGGTTTCCCGATTCCTGCAACAGCTCGCGGTCCGCAAGCCCTCCCCCCACACGGTGGCCGCCTACCGCCGTGATCTCGACGGGGTGGGTCGACGTCTGGCCGGCCTGTGCGGCTACGGAGACGATCTCGAAGCCCTCCTCCTCGAGGACCTGAGCAAACGGGCCTTGCGGGCCGCGTTCGCCCTGTGGGCCGAGGATCACGCGGCCGCCTCCATTCGGCGGGCCTGGAGCACCTGGAACGGGTTCTTCGACCATTTGGTGGCCGAGGAAGCGGTGCTCACCAACCCCATGGGGGCCATCACTCCGCCCCGACCTAGCCGCGGCAAACCCAAGGCCATCCCCGGCGAGGACGTCGCCTCGATCTTGCTGCAGACCGCCTCCGCCCCTGACACCACCTCCCGTCAGCCCTGGCCGGCCCGCGACGTGGCCTTGGTAGCCACCTTCCTGGTCACCGGCATCCGGCTTTCCGAAGCGGTCGGGCTCGACCTTGGTTCCCTCGACGGGCCGATCGGCGCTCGCCGGCTGCTGGTCATGGGCAAAGGCAACAAGGCCCGCACCGTGCCCATCGAGGACACGTTGGAAGACCTGCTGTTGCGCTACCTGGCCGAACGGATCGAGCGGTTCCCCCAGCACCATCGCGACGACCCCCGTCAGCCCTTGTTCGTGCGCACTGACAACGGCGCCCGTTTCACCCGCCAACAGGTCGAGTACCTTGTCGACAAGCTTTACCGCCGAGCCGGGATCCGGGCCCGCATCCCCGAAGGCGCACTGGTCCACGCCCTGCGCCACACCTTCGCCACCAGCGCCTTGGACAACGGCGTACACGTGGTCGAGCTGCAGGAGCTCTTGGGCCACGCCAGCTTGGACACCACCCGCCGCTATCTCGATGCCACCGCCGCACAGTTGCGCCACGCCGTGGCCAGCCACCCCGCCCAGGCGGCCCTGCGTCAGTTCACCCGCACCGCCCTACCCGGCTGAGCGGCGCCGACCGAGCGGAGATTCGGCGCGGGCTCGACGGATGCCACCCGGAGGCGGGCGCGGCCAGTTCCGCGCGTAGGCTGGGGGCGGAAGCGGGAGAAGCCGCCGGGAAGGGTTGATCCGTGTCGTTGAAGCTGCCCAGGTTGTCCGCTGCGAGGGTGCTCCCCGGAAGGGTGACCCCCATGCGGTCCGTGCCCGCCGGAATCGAGCGACCCGAGTACGCGGAGACCGGCGTCCGCAGCCGCCGCAAGGAGGCCAGGGTCAAGTCCCCCGACGTGATCGAGCGGATGCGCCGCAGCGGCCGTCTGGCCGCCGAGGTCCTGCGAGACATCGGAGCGGCGGTGGCCCCAGGGGTCACCACCGAGGAACTCGACATCTTGGCCCACGATCTCATCGTGGCCGCTGGCGCCTACCCCAGCCCGCTCAACTACAGCGGCTTCCCCAAGGCAATTTGCACCTCGGTTAACGAGGTCATTTGTCACGGCATCCCGGACTCCCGTCGGTTGGTGGCGGGTGACATCGTCAACCTCGACGTGACGGTCTATCGCGAGGGCGTCCACGGCGACACCAACGCCACCTTCTTCGCGGGAGATGTCGACGCGGCCGGCCGGCGGCTGGTCCAGGTCACCCGGGAATGTCTGGACCTCGGTATCGCAGCGGTGAAGCCGGGCCGGCCCATCTCTGACATCGGGCGGGCCATTGAGGACCACGCCCACGCCCACAAGCTGGGCGTTGTCCGTACTTTCGTGGGTCACGGCATCGGCGAGCAGTTCCACACCGATGTGGAGGTGCCGCACTATTACACCACCAGGGCCCGCACCCCCATGGAGGCGGGAATGACCTTCACCATCGAACCAATGATCACCGAAGGCGACCATCGTGAAGAGTTCTGGGACGACGGTTGGACCGCGGTGACCATCGACGCCAGCCGCTCCGCCCAGTTCGAACACACCCTTTTGGTGACGTCAAGCGGCGTGGAGGTTCTCACGAAGACCCCCTGATCCACCACTTAGGGTCCGTGTCGGCGGGGGCCGACCGCCACCTCAGATGGGACCGGCCCGGCTGGCGTACTACCCTCCCATGCCATGCCGCGCCGCATTGATGTCGAGTTGACGAGTCGTCGAGATGACGGCACCTGGACCTGGCGAGCCGCCGGCGCCCGTGAACCAAAAGGCAGCGTCGATTCGACCCTGCTGCCCAGCGATGCCGCCCTCGGGATGGTGTTGAAGGCCGAGCTCGAAATTGACATCGAGGGCATCGTGGTCACCGCCATGACCGCCCCGAAAAACGTTCGGACCGAGCCCCAACGCCTCGAGATCATGGGCAGCCGCCACGAGGACGAAGCCCTCGTCACCAGCACCCTGGTCCGCAGAGGACGAGACGACCGCGGGCCTCGCGGTGACCGTGGCGACCGCCCCGACCGGGGGCCGCGTCCCAACCGCAGCGCCCGCCCTGACCGCCCAGAAGGGGACCGTCGTCCCCGCAGCGAAGGCGATCGGCGGCCTCGGCCGGAAGGCGACGATCGGCGGCGACCGCCCTTCGAACGCAAGGCGCCCGTCGAGGCCCGACCCAAGGCCAAGCGGCTGCGGGCGCTGCGGACTCATCGCAACGAGTTGATCGCCCAGCTGCCAGAGGAGCACCGGCCCATCGCCGAGGAGCTGTTCCGGGGCGGGATCCCGGCTGTGCGCACCGCCTTGGACAAGCAGAACGAGGTGGCCAAGGGCGAGGACCGTCCGGTCATTGACCCGGCCCCGCTGCTCACCCTGGCCGAGCGCTTGTGGCCCCAGGTCCGTACGGCTGAATGGCGCGACCGAGCCGAGGGCGCCCTCGCCGATGTCGAGGAGCTGGACCTGCGTGACTTGCGCTCGGTGGTGGTGGCCGGCGACAGCGCCGCTCGCGACGACGAAACCCGGGCCATGGCTACCCAATTGCGCGAGGCTCTCAACCGCAGGGTCGACGAGGAACACACCAAGTGGCTGGTCGAGCTGGCCGAGTTGGTGGCCGACGGGCGGGTGGTAGGCGCCCTGCGTCGCAGCTCCCGACCGCCCAAGGCCGGTGCTCCCCTACCGGCCGAGCTGGCCGCCACCCTGGCCACCCAAACCGGTGAAGCCCTCAACGCCGAGGTCACCCCCGACCGTTGGGCGGTGCTGCTCGACGCCTTGTCCTTCTCGCCGGTGCGCACCAGCGTGACCCCCCTCAGCGTGCCCGAGGCCCGTCCGGAGGAGCTGCTGGTGGCCGTGCGCAAGAGCGCCGCTCGTCTGCCCGCCATCGCCGCCCTGTTCGGTATCAGCGCCGAAGCACCGGCCGCGCTTGTTCGTGGTCGCCGGCCGCGCCCTGCCGGCCGGCCCGCCGGAGCTGGTGCTGGCTCCGGGAGGCCGCCGATACCGCCCCCCCCGCCGGCCGGAACCCCGTCGCCGTCCGCTACCCCGTCGCCGGCCGCCCCCGACACGCTTCCTGTTCCGGCGTCAGGCGCCCCGGACTCCTCCGTCGAGTCGCCGGAAACAGCGTCGCCGGAAACAGGATCGGTGGAGAGAGGGCCGGTAGAGACAGAGCCGGCAGACACAACCGCGACTACGCCGGATCCGACCCCCCCAGCGGAACCGGCCGCCACCGCGGAAGCTATCCCTACTGCGCCAGCTGCTTCGGTAGAGGCTGGCTCGAACGAGCCAGCGCTGGCTGTGTCAGACGGATCGGGCGAACCCACCGCCGAGACTGAACCGGGCTGAACGCCGGGCCGCTCAGTGGCGGGGGGCGTCGTCGATGTTGCGCTCGAAGTCGGCCCGCCACAGGTTGCGGCTGGTCTGCGCGGCCAACGTCACCAAAGCGGCCAGGTTGAGCGCCACCACCCTCGGCACCCCCCAGCGGAAAACCTCGGTGCCGACCAGGAATACGAAGGTGTTCAGAGCGATGTAACCGATGCGGATCTCGGTCGGGCCCACGCCGTAGTAGGCGATCTGGAACTGGTTGGTGGCGGCGAAGGACAGGAACGACACCGCCATGGTGGCGCAGGTGATGAGCAGTAGCCCCCCAGGAACAGCACCTGCAGCCACCGGGCCTGGGTCTTGCGGTCCCCCGCGAAGGTGTCGTTCGTCGAGGCAGGCAAGTGACCTCAGCGGCGGGAAGGGCCGTCGATGATGCTCTGACGACCGCCTCGACCGCGGAACTGGCCGGTGGCCGGCTCCTCATCCCAGCGGGCGCCGCACTCGCTGCACTCACAGGAATCCAAGCGCACAGTGGCAAGAAACAGCCGGGTCACCCCGTACGCTTCGCAATAGGGACACTTGAGCCGGCCCGCCTCGTCGTGCACCCTTTCACGCTATCGGTCCGCGACGTCGCCGCGGTGGTTCACGCCAGGGTCTCAATGATGTGGTGCTCGGCCAGAAATTCGGCCAAACCGGCCACCAGGTCCAGTTGATCGACCTCATCGAGGGCCACCCAGCGGGCCTCGGAGGCGTCGTCACCAGCGACGGGATCTTCGAAGGAGAGTGAGCTGGCGGCGAAATCGAAGATCACGAAGTGGTGGGTGGGCGAGATGCGTTCGACCCAGCCGATCAACTCTCCCACCACGCACTCGACTCCTGTTTCCTCCCACAGCTCCCTGACCACGGCGTGGGCCAAGGTTTCACCCCACTCGACCCGCCCTCCGGGCAGGCTCCAGCGCCCTTTGGAGGGTTCGGTGGCTCGCCGGATCATGAGCAGGGCGTCCCCATCGACCACCACTGCGCCCACGGCCATCTCCGGACGGGGCGCGGGTCCCACGGGCGGGTCCTGAGCGGCGGGGGCCACCGTCACCGGACCACCTCCCCCACGCTCGCCTGGCTAGACCGTTCCGGATCCGCGGCACCATCTTCTTCTTCTTCTTCTTCTTCTTCTTCTTCGATGAAGGCGCGATGCACGAGCAACGCCCGAGCCTTGAGTCCGTAACGCTCGAAGAAGTTCTTGCTGTCGCGCATCCCAGGCAGCACCAGACTGTCGACCCCGATGCAACCCCTGGCCCTGGCCCAATCGAGCAGCGCGTCCATCACTGCCTCGCCCACAGCTACGCCCCGAAAGGGCGCCTCGACGTAGATGTCGGAGACCACCGCCAGCTCCTCGCCAGTACGCAGCCGTTCGCCTCGCACCAGCCCATAACCCACCGGGTAGCCGTCGATGCAACCCACCTGGAGCAGGGCGGCGGCGCTGCCCAGAGTGGCCAGGAACTCGTCCTTGCGGGGTTCAGGCGGCTTCTCCCGCACCGCCCAGAGGCGCCCTCCCCGCAACGGGGACAGCTCGGCGAGGGCCGAGTCGGCCAGCTCGACCAAGCGCTCGATGTCTGCCAGCTGGGCCGGGTGGGTGCTTTCCACGCCAGCTCAGCCCTCGATCATGAGCTGGTCAAGACGGTTGAGGATGGTGCGTCGACCTCGGTTGGCCCGCTCGAAACGGGCGATGGCCTCGAGCTCGGGGCGGCCAAGGGTGGTCAGCCGGGGCACGATCTGGGAAGCCGCCAGGGCGCCGTAGCCGTGAATGGCCAGATCTAGCTCCGTTTCAGATAGCGGAGACGTGGGGGTCACTGCTGTACGGGGTGAGCCGGCCCGGGGCGAGGTGCGGGCCGAGCTTGACCCTCGACGGGAGGCCAACCGGCTCGATGGAGGCGTTGCCCGACGGGGAGACACGGCGGGGGTTGGGCCCGCCTTCGCTGCCCGGGCTTTGGGGGGGCCGGCCTTCGGGGAGCGGCTCCGAGCCGAGCTGGCTGGGGGGGCCGGAGCCGCGGCGGGCGGAGCGGCCGCAGCTCGACGGCGGGAGGTCCGTGGCTTGGGCGTCACCGTGCCAGCGGCGGAGCCAGCCGGGGCGAGCGACACCGGCTCAGGGGCAGGGGCAGGGTCGGCGGGATCGTCAATCGTGGCCCCCGACGAGGGCGGGGAGTGAGCCGGCGAGGCCGACTTGGGCGAAGCCCGGTCAGGAATGACCGAACGCAGGAACGGACCGAGCGGGCCCAGCTGTTGCTCCAGCCGCTGCACGGCAAAGCCGCCCAGGAAGCGCGCCAGGGCAACTTGGCTGCGGCCCCGGTTCACGAACTCCGGCAGGTAACGGTGGGCGTCGAGCGCGAACCCAATGGGAGCGTAGACGCAGAGCTCGACCAGCCAATCAGCGCTCGAACGAGGGCTGGCGGTGGGGGTGGCGGAAGGGCTTGATGGATCAGACACGCGCCGGCGAGCCTACTGGAGTCATCTCCCCCTGTCGGTGGGGTCTGAGCTCCGGCGGCTCAGGCGAAGGCGGCCCGAGCGGCTTGGACCCTGGCGATGTAGACCGCCGTGCCGGCCTTGAGCCCGTCTCGTTGGAGCGACCCGATGCCTTGGTAGTAGGCGCCGATGGCGTTTGCCTCGACCCCGGTCTGATCCTGCAGGTAGCGCAGGTAGCGGGCAGCCATGCGAATGTTGTCTTCCGCTTGGGTGGGATCCAGGGTCGGATCTCCGATGAGGCTGGCCGCGATCCAACGGCTGGTGTCGGGCATGAGCTGGCCGATCCCTACTGCCCCCGAGCTCGATCGAGCCTCGGTACGCCACGACGACTCCACGAAGGCGAGGCCCTTCAACAGGCGCCGGTCCACGCCGTAATGGTCGGCCCAGCGATCGAAAGCGGGCACCAGGGCCAGGCGCTGGGGGTCGGTAGCCGCCGCCCCGAACAGCGAAACCGGCAAGCTCTGGTCGCCGCCCCCCGCGCTGCGCAACGGGGTGTCGACCACCTCCCCCGGGCTGATCACGGTGGGGGTGCGCCCGGCTCCGCTCGGCCCGCCGAGACCATCGCGGGCGGCGACGGGCACGGTGAGGACCTGGCCGACGTTGATCAGATTGCTGTTGGTCAGGCCGTTCATGCTGGCCAGAGTCTGGGCGGTGGTGCCGAAACGGCGGGCGATGCCATAGAGCGTGTCACCCGCCGCCACCCGGTAGGAGGCGTTGACCGAGGACCCCACCTGGAGCTCCAGGTCCGCCTCGGGGGGCGATTCGACGTCGATTCGCTCCGACGGGTCCCCGCCGGCAACCTGGTCGCTGGTCCCAACCTGGTTGTCGGGCACAGCCGCAGGGACCGGCGCAGGCGCCACGGCCACTGCCTCGAGGCGAATTGTCTGGCCGATTTGGATGGCGCTGGTGTCGCCCAGGTCGTTAAGGGCCTGCACTGTGGCCACGGTGGTGGCGTGGCGGCGGGCGATGCTGTAGAGGGTGTCGCCGGCCACCACCGTGTAGACGCCACCCGTTTTGCCTGCTGGGGACGAGGAGGGACCTGCAACCGATCCTGGGTGGGCGCCGGCATCGAGGCCGAGGCCCAGGCCCACGCCAGCGAAGGCCACCGCGGCGGTGACCACTCCCCCCAACGCCCGGTGCCAGGACCGGCGTCGACGCTGGGAGGCGGCGGACCCGAGCGTGGCGGCGAGGGGCCGAGGTCGTCGGGAGGTGGTCGAGGCGGTACGCACGCAGGGGGAACGGCTACCCCCACGGGCGTCTTGAGCAGGAACGACGTTCATCGCCCCCCTGCAGTAGGTCCTCGGTCCTCTTGCCGGGCCAAACGACCTCAGTGGAGCGCTCTCCGGCGCTGCTCGGCTCGGCGTTCCGCGGCCAGCCGTTCCAGCTCCGGTTCGTCGCTGTGGTCCACGAAGCACATCATCTCCGCTACTGCCGCATGACCGGCCTCCTCGGCGATGAGGCGATGCATCTGTTGGGCAACCGCTCGATAGCTGGGATGGCCTTGCGGGGCCGAGCGCAGCTCCAACAGGTGCATGGCTTCCCTGGCATTGAGCTGCATCACGAAACGCAGCCGGTAGGCCAGCGACACGGCGTAGCCGGCCTGGTCGGGGAACGCCTCGGCCAACAGGTCGTACAGGTCGGCCGAGCGATCCATGGCTGCGTCGAACAGGCCAGCCTGACCGGCCTCGGCCACCGCTTCTGGGCGCACGTAACCATGGCGAGGGGTTAACGACTGCCACTCGATGGTCAACATGCGATGCCGCTGCAGATCCCGGAAGGCGCCGTAGTCGGCCAACACGTCGAACCGGTAGTCGGTGGCCTCTAGGGCCCGTCCCGGGCGATGGCGACGGTTGGTGCGATCCCCGCAGTAGGCCCGCACCAACGCCACCCGCTCGTCTGCGCTGAGCTGGCCCACCCGCCGGCGTAACTCCGCCTCGGGCCGATCCACGTGGGGATAGAGCATGGCGGCGAGCATCTTGTCCTCGCCATCGGGGTCGAAGTCCACCAGGGTGACGGCTGCCGTTTGGTCCTGCTCCATGGCCAACGGGAACAGCTCCTGGGCCAGCGCCTCGGTATCGGCCCTGGTGGTGGCCAGATAGTCTGCCCAGACCCCGCCCCGCTCGGCCAGGTCCAAGCGGCGCAAGAAGCTGGGGATCACCTTGCGCAGCTCGGTCATCATCAGCTCGGCGTAGGAGCGGGCCTCGGGCAGCGGATGGGCTCGCAGCCGCAGGATGAGCGCCTCATAGGCTTGGCCGCTGCCGTAGATGCCGACGTTGGAAAGCGCGCCGGCCGGCAGCACCCCCCGGATGGCGTCGAGGGCCTTGGCCTTGATCGAGCTGCGATAAACGAAGTCGGAATCCTGGGGTGACTTGGGCACCAACAGGCGGAAATGATCCAGCATGGCGC
>JANPEN010000507.1:0-3553 GCA_031422955.1 Acidimicrobiia bacterium | reverse complement strand
TCGCTGGACCGCTTCGCCTTCGCCGGCACCCCGCAGGACGTGACGCGGCACGTGCTGGCCCTGTTCGACGCCGGCGCCTCCAGGGTCGAACTCCGCACCCCCACGGCCTCGAGGGGGGAAGCGGGCTGAGTTGCTCGGCCGCACGGTGCTGCCAGCAGTGAGGGCTGCTGTGTCCCGGTGAAGGTGCGGTGTTGCTGCATGCGTCGTGTGCACTGATGTGATGGGGTGACCGTGGCCCGGCCTCGAGATCTGCAACCTTGTCGAAGGGCAGCTCGGGCCGGGCCGGATGTCAGCCTTTCAACTCGCGGTCGAACATGACCTTGGCCCGCTCGTAGGACCGCGCCGCGGCGGCCTCGTGGTACGCCGGGCCGTACACGCCGAAACCGTGGTCGGCCCCGTCATGAATCTCAGCTTCGCCCTTCGCCAGCGCGTTGGTGGCCTCGATGAGCGCCGTGTTCGCCGACGCCGGCTGCATGGTGTCAGCCGACCCGAAACCGATGTAGAGCGAACCGGTATAGGACGGCACCGCCAGATGGGGAGAGTCAGGATCTTCCGTGGTGCAGAAGGAGGGGTGCAAGCCCACGCCGGCACGGAACTCATCACCACGGTCACGGATCGTGCACACCACCGAGCGGGCGCCGATGCAGTAACCGATACACCCCATCGCTCCGCCACGGGCCGCGGCGTCCGACGGCAGCCAGGCCAGCACAGTGCCGAGATCTTCCGCTACCTGGGCCTCTGTCGTTCCCACTACCAAACCGAACATCTTCTTCATCTCGTCGCCGCTGCGGTTCGCCATGGTGTACCACGGTTCGGCGCGGTGATAGCGGTCATGGGTGATCACGTAGTAGCCCCACTCCGCTATGCGGGCCATGGTCTGCTTCGAGCCATCGTCCAGCCCGGGGCCGTGATGGAAGAACACCACGACCGGAAAGGGGCCGTCTCCCTCCGGACGAACGGCATGGATACCCATCGGGCCGCTGGGCGAGGTGATCGTTTCGGTACGCGTCTCCATGGCCTCAACTTAGGTCGATGGCCGGTACCGCCGCCAGGTTCCGCCGGTCCTCAGGCGCTGTGCAGCTTGCGCACCCGATCGATCGCCGCCACATACTCGGCGGTATCCACGGCGCCGGGGATCAACCACGTTCGATCGATCACCACCGCCGGTACGCCGGTGATGTTCGATTGGACCGCCAGGCGGTAGTCGAGCCACACGGCATGGACCAGTTCGTCCTCGTTCTCCCGCCAGGTGCGCTCAAACCGCTCACGGTCCAGGCCGGCCTCCGCGGCGACGTCGAGCAGCACCTCACGTTCGGAGATGGTTCGATTTTCGGTGAAGTAGGCCGCGAATAGTGCGTCCTTGTAGGCCCGGAACTCGGCTTCGCTGAGGGTGGCGGCGACCTTGCCGGCGACCGCGGAGGGGATGCTGTGGCTCGGCGGTGCGTGATCGCCCGACCACGTGTTGAACACCGCCCGCGGCTCTAACCCGCCGGGGGTGGTCCACTTCTTGGTGTACTCGGTGAACTTGTCGAGGGGTCTCGGCTCGGGCTCGGGCCGAAGCAGGAAGGCGCGCCATTCCACGCGGACCTGCTCGCCGTAGTGGGCTTCGATGTCAGCGAGGCGCACGGCCCCGACATAGCACCACGGTCAAAGGTAGTCCGAGAACACCAGGATTTCGACGGGGCCTTCGCGCCCAACAGTGCTGTCCACGCCAACCAGTGTGCTACACCGCAGCGGCGGTCACCTTCACTTCCCACGTCGAACCCGTCGATGGGCTTGATGTCCTGCGTGAAACCGGGGATCTGATCTTCCTCTTTCCGGCGCTGAAGGCCGCCGGCCGCGCCACGGTGGACGCAGCCATTGCCCTCCTGTGCGCGTGGCCGGTGATCCGGGTCCTGCATCCGGGGAACTGCCTCGTTACCAGATGACCCTCACCTTGCGGCCGGTTGTCGCGAGGTGGCGAAGTCGGGCGTCTTTGGTGATGAGGGGGAGGTGCCGGTCGGCGGCGGTGGCGTAGATGATGCGGTCGGCCGGGTCGCCGTGGAAGTCCTTGAGCTGGCCGGCGGCAACGGCGATCGTGGGAGTGAGGTCGGCAATATCGGCGGGGCTGGTGGCGAGAAGGTCGTTTATCCAGACGTTCATCGGGCGGTCGAGTTCGACGCGGCCTTGGGCGACCAGCATGGCGATCTCCCAGCAGGTGATTGGGCTGAGGTAGACGACGTCTGCTCGTTCGATTCGCCTAGCGGCGGTGGGTGAAAGTCGAACGCCGTCGGCTTGCCACCACAGCAGCGCGTGGGTGTCGACGAGCACCGCGTCAACGTTCGGCATCCCACTCCGAGCCAGTGGAGAAGTAGTCCTCGTCGTCCTCGGCCAGCAGGGTGACGCTGCCCTTTGTCGGGGGCGGCGCCTCCAGTGGTACCAGTTTCGCGACCGGCCGGCCGTTCTTCGTCACGACGAAGGTGCGGTGTGACGCCTCGACCTCATCGAGGATGGCGAGGCACCGCGACTTGAAGACACTGGCCTGTACCCGGGTCTCTTCCACCGGGCGATCATACCCACCATGGTCACCGACTATGGTCACCCGGCGCTCGACTTCAGGCCGGCCACCCGCGTCAAGTCAAGTGCCGTCGGCTCAGCGGCCGGGGATTGCCGGCCCGGGGATCTAGCGTTGGCGCTGAAGTCGATGTCCCGAGTCGGGCGACGTGCGTCGTGGGCAGCGAGGAGCACGCCACCTTGAGCACCAGCCGACGGGCGTGACGCGAGCGGCCGAGCCGGTCGAGGAAACCTTCGAGCGCGTAGAGCTGCTGGAGTTCATCGGTTGCCCGGCCGGTCTGGCTGGCGAGGCGGCGCAGGTCGAGGTAACGCTGCCCGGCCGTGGTCGCTCGTCTGGCGGTTGGGCGAAGATCCCTCGGGCGACCCGGTCGATCCGGCCATCGTGTTCCCAGGCGTAGAGCTGGCGGTCCAAGACACCGAGCGACCTGGCGTCGGCGTAGGTGAACACAAGCGGGAGTTCTTCGGCGAGCGCTGAACTCAGGCATGAAACTGTAGCCACCTCATAATGGTCTGGCTACACATTTCGTCCGATGGGCAATGGCGGGTGTGGATGAGGCGTTGGTCGCAGGCAGGGCATTCGTAGAGGATGGTTGGTCGTGTGTCGGCGGTCATTGGAATTTGCCCACCGGCGGCCATTTGCGTTTGCCCGCGGATGGCCATCTGAACGGCGGAGAGTGATCATCTGGCGCTGTCGCGATCGCGGCGTGCGGTTGACACCGGCACTTTGATGACGCTGCGATCACCATCAACGAGGAGCGTTTGGGGTGCATTGGGGCACGACTTCGCATGATATATGGGTGATCTGTGGCCGTTTCTGTGATGCTGTGTTGATGCCGAGAGCTGGTCAGCGATGAGGTGTGAGGGATATCGATTGGTCGGGCGGCTCGCCGGTTGGATGTGCCGTTCACGACGGTGCGTGGGTGGGTGCGTCGGTTCAGGGCGAGGGCGTCGTTGTGGTGGTCGGGGTTCGCGGCGTTGACCGTGGAGCTCGGAGGGGCGA
>JANPEN010000506.1:0-4747 GCA_031422955.1 Acidimicrobiia bacterium | reverse complement strand
TGATTGGACGGCGGCGCGCGGTGGTGACCCCGGCCCTGGCTCTTGGTGAGTACTGTCGGCCCTATGAAGGATTCCTTGACCCCAGGTATCGAGGCCGCCACCGATCACATCGTCACCGACGACATGTCTCCGCCCCATCTGCCCATGAAGGTGCTGTCCACGCCTTCGATGATCGGGCTGATGGAACGCACCTGCCTGGAGTCCGTCCTCGACCACCTCGACGCCAACGAGTCCACCGTCGGCACCCATGTGTGCGTGTCTCACGTGGCCGCGGCCGCCTCGGGCGAAACCGTGACCATCAACGCCCGGCTGACCGAGATCAACAGGCGTCGGCTCACCTTCGAAGTCAAGGCCACCGCCGGGGACAAGCTTCTCGGCGAAGGCACCCACCAACGGGCCGTGATCGACACCTCTCGCTTCGCCTGATCCCCTCACCGGGGACCGACAGCACGGGTGAGGACCTACAAGAACAGCTGCGGATCGTTGGGATCGCCACCCACCCAGGTCTCGAAGTGCAGGTGGGGGCCGGTGGAGGCGCCGGTGGAACCGACCCAGCCGATGATCTCGCCCTGATCGACGGTCTGGCCCTCGCTCACCGCCAGCTCGGACATGTGGGCATACAGGGTGGCGAAACCCCCGGCATGGGCGATGATGACGCAGTTGCCGTAGCCCCCGTTCCAGCCTGCCAGGATGACCTCACCTTTCTTGGAGGCCCACACCGGGGTGCCTTCGGAAGCGCCGATGTCAATGCCAGCATGGAAACGGGAGTAGCCCAGGATCGGGTGCAGCCGGTAGCCGAAGGAGGACGTGATGGCTCCGTCGGTGGGCATGATGAAACCGGAGGCCGAAGCACCGCTGAAGTTCGGCGCGGCGGTGACATTGACGGCACTGTTGCGGGCGGCGGCTTCCGCCGCGGCCTGTTCGGCCAGGTGCTGGTTAATGACGGCGGTGAAGTTCGATTCCGCGCTCTCCAGGCGTTCGACCTCGGCCTCCACGTTGCCGATGCGCCCCCGCAGGACAGCGGCCAACTTGGCTTGGGTGGCCCACTGCCCATCGAGTTCGAGACGCGCCGCGGTCAGGACGAACTCGACCGAAGCGGCCTCCGCGGTGGCCAGGGCCGCCCGTTCACTTGCTCGGCGTTGACGCTCCTTCAAGCTTCGCAGCTCCTCCAGATCATCGTCGTAACGACGGCGCACCACATCGAGAAGCTCTCGACGCTGGCTCGCCTCTGTGGCCGTTTTCGAGGCCAGGAACTGTTCGGTGTCGCGGCCCAACCCGCCGGTGTAGCTGTCTAACGCAGCCTCGGTCACCTGAGCCTTGATGGCGAGGATCCGAAGGCCGGTGCTGGCTGCTTCGGCCTCCGCGGCCACCACCGTCGCCTCCGCGGTGCGCAACGCGTGGGTGGCCGCATCGACCTTGGCTTCCTGGTAGGCGATGGCCTGATCCAGCCCGGACAGCACCTCGGCCAAGGTGGCGGCGTCAGCCTCGAGGGCGTCGAGTTCTTCGGCCACCCGGGCCTGCTCCGCCCTGGTCGCTTCGCGTTGGTCCCGGGCTTCGTCCATGCTCTGGGCCGGAGCCACCGAGGTGGGCACCAGCAGCGCCAGCAAACCGACCACCAGCAGCGACCGCAACGCCAACCGGCCCGGCAAGAACGACGGAAACGTTGACGACGACGTTGGGGCGGGGGAACGGGAACGGGAACGGAAAGCCCCGGACGCGACGTCACGCTCAGCCCGGTGTTGCCCGAGGGGGCGAGGGCGACGTCGCCGGTTCGGCCCAGCCGGGCCGGCACCGTGTCGGACGAGATTCACAACTGCCCGAAGGTACCAGAGGGCCATGGCCGACCCCTTCATGGACGGGGCAGGGACGAGGCACGCAACCGGCCTGCACTCAGCGCGGAAAGCGATCCTGCAGCCAGGACACGACCAGCTCCATGGCCACCCGTCGATGTCCTTCCAGGTAGTGGGGGGCGCCGGGCAGTTGATGGAACAACTTGTCGCTACTACCAAGGTTTTCGAAGATCTCTTTGGCCTGGCCCAGCCGGATCTCGGTATCGGCCATGGGATGGACCAGCAGAGACGGCACCGTCACGCCGGGTGCGGTGTCGGCCAGCCGGGCCGAAGAGGACAACCCCGACCAGGTGGAAAGCCAGCCTCGGTCAGTCATGGTCCTGGCTAACCCGCCGCGCCCGTAGTTGGCCTCGAAGGGATCGGGAAAAGCGAACAGCGAACCCATCGGACGATCATCGGGCTCGATGCTGAGATCGAGGTAGGCCGGGTCGGCCAGGGTGCGGTAGATGGTCAGGTAGCGGGTGGCCACCCCCCGGGCCCGAGCCGCCCGCCAGCCGGCGCTGCCCCTGGTTTGCTCGCCGGCCAAGCCCCGGAAGCGAGCCTGGTCGGCCAGCGCGCCCTTGGCTATGGCGTCGATGCGGGCCACCCGGTCCCGTTGGGCCGCCCGGTAGCGGGTCAGCCAGTCCGCTTCGTAGTGACACGGCTCGGGCCACGGCCGCCAACCGTTGTCGGGGTTGTACATGTCGAGCTCATCCACGGTGGCGAAGGGGTCGTTTTCATCGGCCACCGAGGGATCGATGACCTGCAGCATGAACACCCCCTCCCCTGGGTGGGCGGCGATGCCCACCCAGCCGTCTCCCACCTGCTCATGGGCTTGGGCCAGGGCCATGAGCGAACCGCCCCCGGAGTTGCCCAGCAACACGACTGCTTCCGCCCCGCGGCGGCGCATCTCCGCCACCGCGGTGGCCACGTCGAGGATGCATTTCTCGTGCAGGCAGTCGATGTCGTTGTTCTGGTAGCGGGTGCCGAAACCGAGCACCGCGTAGCCGGCCGCGGCCAGGAGGGGACAGGCATAGTGCACCGAGAAGTCGCCCCTGGGATGAGACAGCACCACCGCGGTCTTCCAGCGACCGTCGGGAGGGGTCCACAGCAACCCCCGCACCAGCGCCCCGTCGGGGGACACCAGGCGGACCGATTCACGTCCGACGGCCACCCCGGGGTCGTCCTCGGCCAAGGGCCAGTACCCCAACCCCGCGGGGCGGAGATGGCCGAGATGGGGATCTGCGCCAGGAGCGGGCGAATCGGGCGTCATCGCCGGAGCCTGCCACACCATCGCTGCGCGCGAGCCGAGAATCGGGAATCGGGAATCGAACCCGGCTCGGCCGCTCTGAGCGGCCCTGATCTCCCTATACTTGCCGGGTGGCTCAGATGGATCTCGACGACGACGGCTCCTCCCTCGAGGAGCTCCTCATGCCGCTGCGTTTCTTCGGCGATCAAGTGTTACGCCGGGTGTCAGCGGAGGTAGCGGACCTCAACGGCGACATTGCCGAGTTGGGCCAGCGCATGCTGGTGACCATGGAATACGAGGACGGCATTGGTTTGGCCGGTCCCCAGGTGGGCCGGGCGTTGCGCATCTTCGCCCATGGCCTTGCCGAGCAGGCCCCGCCGGTGCTCATCAACCCCGTCATCGTGGAGAGCCGGGGTGAGTGGGTCTACCAGGAGGGCTGCCTGTCTATTCCCGGTCTCTATTTCGACGTGGTGCGGCCCAAAGAGATCCACCTCAAGGCGTGGACCGTCGAAGGCGTCGAGATCGATATCGAGGCCGACGATCTGCTCGCCCGGGTCTGCCAACACGAGATCGATCATCTCGATGGCGTGCTGTTCATCGATCGTATCCAGGGCGAAGATCGCACCGAGGCCGAGATTGAGCTGCGACAACGGGTAGCGGGAACGTTGGGCACCTCCGACCCCTTCCTCACCGGTCGAGCCATCAAGGCGTTGCTGCGCAAGCTCAGCTGAGCGGACGCAGGCCCAGCCCGAGGAGGGGCTTCGTCAATGGATTTCGACGACAACGCTTCGCTCGACACCACCCAGATCCGCGATCTGCGTGGTTCGGGCGGCTCCCGCAGCCGGGGGCGCACGGCGGCCATCGGCGGCGGGGGGCTGGGAGTGGTGGGCATCATCATCACCCTGCTGATCACGGTTTTGGGTGGCGGCGGTGGCGGCGGCGGTTTGGGTGGCGGGGACCTGGGCCAATTCTTTCCCAGCCAGTCCGTGGTGGTGGACAGCTCCGGTGCTCCCGACAACGCCGAGCTGGCCCAGAAGTGCCAGACCGGGGCGGACGCCGAGGCGGCCAGGGACTGTCGAATCGTGGCGGTGGTCAACAGCGCCCAGAGCTTCTGGACCGAGGAGTTCGCCCGCCAGGGGGGCAGCTACCAGCCGGCGCCGACCACCTTCTTCACCGACCAGGTGGCTACCGCCTGCGGCACAGCCAGCGCCGAGGTGGGACCCTTCTACTGCCCACCCGACCAGGGGGTGTACATCGATCTCGGGTTCTATGACGAGCTGGAATCGCGCTTCGGGGCGGCCGGTGGCCCCTTCGCCGAGGCCTACGTCATCGCCCACGAGTACGGGCACCACGTGCAGACATTGACCGGTCAAGCCGACCAGGTGCGCACCCGGCAAGGTCCCGATTCAGACGCCGTTCGCCTGGAGCTGCAGGCGGATTGTTACGCAGGAATGTGGGCGAAACACGCCACCACCGTGGCTGGCCCTGGTGGTTCGCCGCTGGTGGTCGAGCTCAGTGAGGCCGACATCGCGGCCGGGCTCGACGCAGCCGCGGTGGTGGGTGACGACTACATCCAGAAACGCTTCGGGGGCGGGGTGAACCCAGAGGCCTGGACTCATGGTTCCTCGGCCCAACGCCAACGTTGGTTCACCACCGGGCTGCGCCAGGG
>JANPEN010000505.1:0-5472 GCA_031422955.1 Acidimicrobiia bacterium | reverse complement strand
CGACCGCAGCCAGGGCGAAGGGAGACAGGGCGATGCTAGCCATGCCGGCGAAGACGCTGAGCATCATGATACCGCCGGTCATTCCCCGTACTGTCGCTAGCGCGTTGGTGACCGGGCTGACGCGATCCACCTTGAACGTGGATTTGATGTCCAAACTGAAGCCGGCGGTAGCCAACTCGTCGATGCGCAAATGCTCGACGATGTCGTGCTGGTCGGTGTCGAAGTGGGTGGCGACCTGATGGGCCAGCGCCACCGCCCGCTCATGGAGGAGGGCGTAGTTGGCGGTAACGGAAGCGCCCACTTGTTTGGACAACCACGGCTCGAACTCTTCCCAGGTTTTGGCCGGGTCGACTTTGTCCAGGGACTCTTCGGCGTCGCGCACCAGGTCCCGGAAGCGGGCCCGCAGGTCGAACTCGATGTCCGCCCCGAGGTCGGCGGTGCCGTCGTTGAGGGTCTGCTGCCAGCGCGCCGCCTGGCCCCGCAGCCGGTCGGCCTTCTCCTTGGCTGTTTCCAGCCCGCGGACGAGCTTGGCGGACTCCTCCGGGTCGTCGAGAACGGCCAGCTCGGTGCGCAGCTGGCTCTCCAGGTGGTCGAGCATCTCCGCCAGTTCCGAGGCCAACCGGCTGAGGCCGGCTCGCTCGGCCCGGGCCGCCAGCTCGTCACGCAGTACCGCCACCAGCTCGCCAAAACCGGACTCTGCGTTGAGCTCGCGATCGTTCTGGTCGATGGCGGCCATGCGCAGGGGCGAGGAGACCGGCAGCATGACCGTGCTCATCCCGCCTCGTTCCAGGTGGCCCTTGTTGAGCTCGAGGATCCGCCGCCAGTGGGGGTAGAAGTCGATCTTGGTCATCACGCACACGGTGGCTGGGCACAGCGCCCGGGCGGTGCGCAGGAACTCCATCTCCGAGGCGGTCAGCTCTTGGGAGGCGTCGGTGACGAAGAGCACCGCGTCGGCGCTGGGCAGGGCGCCGATGGTGATGGCGCTGTGGGTGGAGCCCAGCCCGCCCACGCCCGGGGTGTCCACGATGATCAGGCCGGTGCCGAGCAGCTGGCGGGGCAGGCCGACCCGGACGGAGGCCACCTCGTGGGCGTCGGGGGCAGTGGGTGGCTCACTGGCGTAGCTGGGCAGCTCGTCGAAGCGGATGGTGCGAACGACCGGAGGCTTGTTGTCAGCCAGGTCCTCCTGGCGGTAGACGATCTCGGCGGTGGGCTCCGCGGTGTGGCGAATTTCGATCGGCTTGGCCGTGGCCACGTCGTCGTCCACCGGGCACACGGGGGCGTTGAGCAGGGCGTTGATGAGGGTGGACTTGCCCTTTTTGAACTCCCCGACCACCAGCACGTTGCAACCGGTCTGGGCCAGGCGGACCTTGGCGGCACGCACGCGATTGTCGAGATCGGGCCGGTCGGCCCTGGTCAGCAGCTCCTCGACCGCGGCGAGGGCGGCGACGGCCCGAGCCCGTTTGGGCGGAGCGTCAACATTGGAAGCCGTGCTCATCGCCATCACCTTCCATTCCTGTAGTGGCCGGTCGTCGCGCTGCTGGTGCAGGGCCGTGGTGGTGCCCAGAGGTTAATGCCTGTCACCCGATGGCCACGGAACCGCCAAACGCGTCGCTCGCCCCGGCAGGACAAGAGCGCCGGGGCGAGCGTTTGAATATGACTATCTCGCGTCGGCCGGCGCCAAGCGCCCCAGACGGGTCGGATCTGCTCAGATCCCGTCGTCGAAGTCGAGGTTAACGTCGTTGTTGGATCCGAGCAGGTCCACCTCGGCGTCGGCGAAGGAGGTGGAGGAGCTCAACGAGTCGTTATCGCTAGAGAAGCCGCTGGCCGTTTCACTCTGCTGAAGATCGAAGATACTGGTGTCGTTGTTCTGGGCGGACGAGTTGAGGCTGTCCTCCACCGTCAACAGGCTGGTGTCGTTGTTCTGGGTGGTGGAGTTGAAGCTGTCCTGGGCTGAGGTATTGGCCGAATCGGTCACCGAGTTGTCGGTGTTGAGGGAGCCGTCCACGTTGGTGGAGTTGTCCTGGCTGGCTCCGCTCCGGTTGCCGTCACCCAAGGTCACGTTGGTCGGACCGCTGCTGTTTGCCGCGTCGACGGCGACATCGCCGGTGACGTCGTTGCCGTTGCCATTGACCAGTTGGGCGTCGCCGCCGCCGGTGTCGGTGGCGATGAGGTCACCGGAGCCGGTGTTGACGTTCTTGCCTTCGATGTTGGTGGCGTTGCCGTTCTTGGCCAGGGCGCCAACGGTGGAGTCGTTCACCTGGGTGTTGTTGTTGCCCACGACGGAATCTTCCAGTTTGATATCGTCGCCGGCGATGATGCCGGTGTTGGTGCCGGTGTTGATGGCACTGTTGTTGATGTCGCCGTTGGCGGCTACCCCACCCTTGCCGGCCACTGTGGTGGTGTTGGTGATCTTCTGGTCGAAATCGACGTCACCGCGGGCGTTGATTTCGGTGATGGTCCGGTTGTCGACGTTGATGTCGCCTTCTTTGACGAAGGTGTTGCTGGTGTTGTTGTTGACCTGTTGTTGGGTTGTCTGGTGGGTGACGTTGTTGACCACCGGCTGCTCACGCACCACCTGGGTGTTGTTCACGACCCTGGTGATGATCTGGGGCGGCGGGGCGACCGCCGCGTGGGCGGCGGCCATCCCCGGGCCGACCGCCTGGGACAGCACCCCGGGTTGGGGCTCGAACTCGCTGGGCAGGTTGCACGACGCCCGTAGCGAGGCGACCCGATCGAGGCCTTCGCTGGGCAGGCGACCGGAGATGCGATCGATGGCCGCGTCCAGCTCCTCGGTGGTGACGTTGGTGTGACCGGCCTCTGCAAGGGCGGCGGCGGGGTCCTCCGGGGGGGCCTTGTCGTTGGTGAGCACATCCCAGAGGAAGTCTGCGATGGCGGAAACGGCACTGTCGGTTCTCATGGTCTTTCGCCTCTGGGGTCCGATCCGGCTCGTCTGCCGGGGCTGGTGAACTCAATGTAGGACTCGTCGCCAGCAGCTCCATCGGGGCTTGCCCCTATTGGCTGGCGACCCGTTCAGGGTCGCACTGCTCGAACCAGGCGGGCGACTGGCCCCTGCTTGCGACTTGCTCCTGAGCACTGTATGCCCTCGTCGGGCATCCGGGAACGAGCGAACCATCCCGACTCTTGAGCGGCAAAGCAACAGCCTGGAGTCTCCAGCGGAAACTCCAGGCTGTTGGCCCCCGGGGCGGGTGGGATGGAAGCCGGTGGGTCAGTGGTCGGGTGGGATGGAAGCCGGTGGGTCAGTTGTCGTCGAGATGCAGGTCATCGACATCGTCGAGGATGTCTCCGGCCGGCTCCTGGCCGGTTTCGTCGAACGAACGGTCCCCCCCGTCGGGATACCAGCCCTCGCCGTTAGCGGCGGCCAGCGGGTCGGACCCGGTGAAGGAGTCAGCATCGGTCAGCTCGCCACGGTCGGGCTCCGTTTCGAAGCTGGAGGAACGCTCGTCTTGCTGATCGATCTGGCCGTCATCCACCGGCTCTTGGGCCGTGGTTGGGGTCAAGGGGTCTGGGTCCGCGGCACCGCCGGGGCTCCCTTCGACAGAAACCGGGGCTGGGTGAGTGAGCAGGCCGGGCTCGTCATCAAGGTCATGGGGGTCGGAGTGCTCGAGCAGTTGCGAGATCGAAGGGGCCGCGGCATCGGGTCCCAAGCCGTCGGCTGCGCCGTGCTGGTCGGGTTCCTCGGCGGGGTCCTCGGCGGGTTCCTCGGCGGGTTCGGGGTGCGGCTGGGTGCCTTCGGTATCGGGGATTTCGCCGCCAGGGTCGGGTGGGCTGTCATCGAAACCGAACAGGTCCTCCTCATAGTCCCCGGCCGTTTCACCGCCTGGCCCGTCAGGGAAGGTCTCGGGGTCTACTTCGGCTACCGAGGCCAAGCCGTCTTCGGGGTTGAGCTGGGCGGCGACGGTGGGGGGCAAGGCCGCCGAGGCGTGCAGAACCGCCTCGCTGACGTCGCTGGAATTGAGGGTACCGAAGCCGTTGCGTTCCAGAAAGGCGTCTGGCGCAGCGGCGTAGTCCGCTTTGGCCTGAGGGTCGCGGGCAAGCGACTCGACGAGAGAGAGCAACGTGGTCACAGATCCGATCCTACGCCCGCCCTGGCGAGCCCCGATCGGGGAAACCCCCTACCGCGAGCCCTGGAGCGATAGGGGATCGGGGCTCGTGAAGATGCGGGGCGGGTCGGGCTAGCCTGACACGGGGAGGCGGAGTAGAAGTACATGAGCTACCTACTGGCATGAGCTACCGACGGGCATGAGCTACCGACTGGGTGTTGACCTCGGCACCGCCTATTCCTCGGCCGCGGTGGGCTTGCAGGGCAAAGCCCGCATGGTGGCGTTGGGCAATCGATCGGCGGTGTTGCCCTCCGTGGTTTTCGTGCGCGAGGGCGGTGGCGTGCTGGTCGGCGAGGCGGCCGACCGAAGGGGTATGGCCGAACCAGACAGGGTGGCCAGGGAGTTCAAGCGTCGATTTGGCGATCCTGTTCCGTTCGATCTGGGAGGTACCAAGCTGCGGGCCGAGCAGCTGATGGCGATCATGCTCCAGGCCATTTTCGAAGCCACGGTGGCCAAAGAAGGCAAACGGCCTGATCTCATCGCCCTCACCCACCCCGCCACCTGGGGTCAGCACAAACGCGCCGCGCTGCGTCAGGCGCTGGCCGACTTGGACCTTGATCTGCCCCCGGTGATGCTGGTCACCGAGCCAGAAGCGGCGGCTATCTACTACGCGGAGACCGAGCATCTGGCTGTCGGTGAGGTAGTCGCCGTCTACGACCTCGGGGGCGGTACGTTCGACGCGGCCCTGCTGCGCCGAACGGAGGCCGGCTTCGACCTCATGGGCCCGCCCGAGGGCATCGACCGCCTCGGTGGGGTGGATTTCGACGCCGCTGTCTACGCCCACGTCAACCGCTTCCTCGACGGCGCGCTCGACAACTTGGATCTGAACAACCCCACCGTCACCGCCGGGCTGTCGCGCCTGCGGGCCGATTGTGTGGAGGCCAAAGAAGCGCTCTCGGCCGACACCGATGTGACCATCGCCGTCTTGTTGCCGAATCTGCGCACCGAGCTACGAATGACCCGCGGTGAGCTGGAGTCCATGATCCGCCCCGCCCTGGGTGACACCATCGGGGCCTTGCGTCGGGCCATGCGCTCCGCCCACGTGGTGGCCAGCGACGTCCGGGTGGTGTTGCTGGTGGGCGGCTCCTCCCGTATTCCCTTGGTCGCCCAGATGGTAGGGGCGGAGGTGGGCCGGCCGGTGGCGGTGGATGTGCATCCCAAGCACGCAGTGGCCCTGGGGGCGGCGTTGGCCGCGGACGCCGCCCACCAACGAAGCCCCGAAGGCGGTTCGAGACCTGAGGTAGCAACGGCCGCCGCCGCCGCCGATCTTTCTCCGGCCCCAACCCCGGCCCCGGGTCCGGCGCCGACCCTGCTCGCCGCCACCGAGACCCCTCGGGTGGGCGTTTCGGTC
>JANPEN010000504.1:0-6899 GCA_031422955.1 Acidimicrobiia bacterium | reverse complement strand
CGCTGACGTTTTGGACTTCATCCGGGCGCAGAGCAAGGCGGGGATCGCACGGTGGTGCGTATCGATGGTTCGAGCGGGGTGTCGTCACGGACGATCCGGCGGCGGGTGTCCTCGGTGTCGAGCTTTTATGGCTACCTGCTGACGCGAGGTGACACGTCGGTGACCCGGAACCCAGTGCCGCGGGGTCTCGCGACGCGGCGTGAGCGTTCTCGGCCTCGTCAGGGTGTGCCGTTGGTGCGCAACGTGAAGACGTTGCCGAGGGTGCTGGCACCGGCTGACGTCGACGCGCTCATTGGGGTGATGCGAACCGATCGGGACAAGGCGATGATCGAAGCGATGGTGCTCGGCGGTTTGCGTCGTTGCGAGGTTCTCGGGTTGCGGCTCGAGGACGTGCGAGTTGGTGAGCGACGGTTGTTCATCAACGACGGCAAGGGCGGCCGTCAGCGGTTGATCCCGATCTCGAACCGGTTCTTGTCAACACTGGGTCGCTATCTCGATCATGAGCGACCGGGAGACTTGTCGATGGACCGGGTGTTCGTCGTGTTGAAGGGCCCTCGGCGCGGGAACCCGTTGAGCGCGTATGGGCTCGATGAGATCGTCCAGGGAGCACGTGACCGCGCTGGCTTGGGGCATGGGACGTGTCACGAACTGCGGCACACCTGTTTCACCCGGTTACGTGAGGCCGGAATGTCGTTGGAGGCGCTCCAGGCTCAGGCGGGGCATGCGTCGATCGAGACGACCAGGGTGTATCTCCATCTCGCGGATGATTGGCTCGCTGCGGAGTATCGCAAGGCCGCGGATGCGATCGACACGCAAAGCCTGCGAGGTGCACGTTGAATGCCGCCGCACGCCAGCTGACCGGACGGAACCGTCAGCGGGTTGTGCCGCAGCGTTGGACGGCGATCCACGTTGCTGCACCTCAGTTGGCTGCGACGATGCTCGCCTATCTCGATCAGATCGCCGTGTCACAGCGTCCGGCAACGGTGCGCTCGGTCGAGACCGACCTGCGTCTGTTCGCCGGGTTCATTGTCGAGCACGACCCGGCACTGGCCGGCGCGATCGACATCGAGCGGTCCCATATCGAAGCGTTCAAGGTGTGGCAGCACGCCCAACCGGGCAGGAAAGGCCCGATCAAAGCGTCAACGTTCCGGCGGCGGATCTGCATGCTGCGCATGTTCTTCATCCGGATCATCGAGTGGGACTGGCCCGACGCCCCGGCCCGGGTCCCGATCTTCTTCGGTGACGTCCCCAAACGCGACGAACCGCTCCCACGGTTTCTAGATGACGCCGACTACGTGAAATTCATGCGAGCGCTCGCTGACGAACCGAATGTCCACCGCCGCCTCGCCATCGAACTGCTGGCCCGAACCGGGATGCGCATCGGGGAACTCTGCGATCTCGAGGCCGATGCGGTCACCGTGATCGGGGATGCGCATTGGCTTCGCATCCCCGTCGGCAAACTCCACAACGACCGTTACGTCCCATTGCACCCCCACCTTGTCGAGCTCATCGCGACCTTTCAGGCCGACACGCCACCGCAGTCACACGGCCGGCTGCTCAGGGGCCAGAACGGGCCACTGAACCGCTATGCGGTGCAACGTTGGATCGACAGGGTCGCGAAGCGAGCCGGGATCGGCCACGTCCACCCGCACCGTCTCCGCCACACCCTCGCCACCTAAGCGATCAACCGGGGCATGTCGATCGAAGCGATCGCTGCGCTGCTCGGCCACCGCTCCTTGGACATGACACGCCAATATGCGCGCATCTCGAACCGTGTTGTCGCCGCCGAGTACGCGGCAGTGTCCGCGAAGGTCGAGGCGCTTTACAAGCCCGTCCTTCCGGCTGACGCCGAAGGACCGAACATGAAACGACTCCGCAGCGAGGTCCACTACCGGCTCCTCGGCAACGGCTGGTGCACCCGCCCCGCCGAACTCGACTGCAGCTTCGAATCGATCTGCGAGAACTGCACGCACTTTGCCACGAACAAGACCTTCCAGCCCGTGCTGCTACGGCAACGCGACCACGCCGCACGCAACGGTCAGACCGCACGAGCCGAACGGTTCGCCACCCTCATCGATCGCCTCGAGGACCACGACGCATGAAGGAGATCACGCTCCGAGCCGAACACGCCATCGAACTCGTCGAGCTACTCGAGTTCATCCAGGATTGGACCACAACCGATCACCAGCGCATCAGCGAGTCCCTCGCCCGCTTCACCCATGGCCGCAGCTACGACGTCGAGGCCCTACACGCGGATCTCGCCCGCTTTACGTTCCTCCTTGGGGGCAACAGCGAACAACTCCTCAACGGACCCGAAGAAACCTGAGCAAACCACTTGATAACGATCACCCATATATCGCCGGATCCCGGGCGGGGCGGCAGAGCCGTCGCCGTGAGCGAACTGGTGCGCTTGCACTGCCGTGCGAGCGTCGGCGTTGGCCTCAGCGCGAACGCGGGCAGACAGGCGCGGGAGGGCCGCACCTTGACCGTGGAACGAGCGCCGGCAAATACGAGACGCCTGACGAGGCGGCCCGCAGCAGCTCGCGCGACTTGCGTACCACAGCGTGTCGTGACTGGCGCGAAGTGGTCCGCTGGGAGGAGCGAATCGCGTTGGTCGGGGCAGCCCGGCCGACCGGCCCAGTCAGGCTTCAGGTCGGTGCCACGGGCGCGGCCTCGTCGCACGGTGTGGATTGACGTCGCGCGTACTTGGCCGCGTCGGGGAGGCTCATGGAGGCTCCGGCGGCTATGCGTTCATCGAAGGTCGCTGGCCCGAGCCGGCCGCGTGGGCGGTCGACGAGTGCGGGAATGTCGACAATGAGATCGACAGCGACGTGGCGCATGGTGCTGCCGTACAAGGTGGCCGTGACATCGGGCTTGTCGATCCGGTCGAACAGTGCAGCGAGGTTGACAAGGACCGGAGGTAGGTGGGCGACGTTCCCTGCTCGGTGCAGCTCGTCGATGGTGGCGTCGAACAGCGTCAGCTCGTGCTCTGGTTGGCCGAGGGTTGCTTCGAGGTGGGCGGCCTCTCGTGCGATGAGGGCACGTACCAAAGCCACCCGGTGTTCGTTTGCGTAGTCGAATGCGTCGTGGAGACGTTGAGAGCGTGCGCGGGATCGGTGTCGGCGTGAGCTCGGGCGTACCCGAGCAGGGCGTAGGCGATGATGTTCGGGTTTCCGTGGGCTCGGGCGGCGCTCACGGCATCTTGTGCGAACGCTCTGGCCTCGCCGGTGCGGCCAAGGACCGACAACGCGTGCACGTTGATGGCGGTCTCGAGGTAGCCGCACGTGCCGAGCTCGTTCATGAGGGCGCGTTCGACGCCGGGTTGGGCGTCGTAGTCGAAGTCATCGAGTGATGCGGGGGTGGGGAGGCAGGCGAAGCGGAGGCGTCCGGCGAGCCGGCGGGCGAGCGCCGAGTCGACCTCGATCGCCAACAACCGTTCAAGGGTGGCGGTAGTGGACAGCTTCTCGGCGAGCGCTTCGTCGTGCACACGGGGCAACGCTTCGGCGCAGGCGTCGAGCTTCAACACGGCGGGGTGACCGCGCATGGTCTGGTAGGGCTACGCTTGCGCCACCGTCGACGGCGCGTTCGGGGTCGAGGTGGGTCGGGTCATGTGAGGGTGTTCCTTCGGTCGGCGGCGCGGGCGTAGACGGTGAGATCGGTGACGGTCCCATCGGTCCCCGTCGGTGATGCGTCGGCGGTGGTCGCTCTTGGTGGCGCAGAACGCGTCCAACGAGGCCTGGGCGGCTTCGATGGTGAGGTTGTCGGGCAGGGTCCGCCACCAGCGTTGCGCGGCGGTGTGGTTGGCCTTCTCCACGACCCCTTTGCGGTTCCCGTGCCGCGATGGGAAGATCGCTACCGACACCCCGTAGTGCTTCGCCACACCCGCGAACGACGCCGTCAACTTCCCCGTCCCCGGGTGGCACACGGTGGCCATCCGATCGAAGCGCCACACGCGTGTGAGGCCGCCCAGGCGGCGAGCGATCAGGCATGACCCACGGATCGGGGTGAAGAGCCAGAAGAATATGGCGATCGCCGCGAACCGTTCGACCCGCAGGGCGCGTACAGGTAGCAGTTCCGCATGGTGCGGAACACCGAGCCAAGGAGCCCACCATGACCACTGCCCGTCTTCGCCGTACCCTCGTCGCCACCGCCGCCTTGACCGGCAGCATCTTGGCCCTCGCTGCGGCCGGTGCCACGCCGGCGTCGGCCGCCATCCCGTCGAACAACACGACGATCCTGCTGGTCCACGGCTTCAACGCCTCGGCGCCGTTCGGCGGTCACATCGACTGCCGGGACGCCACGATGACCCCGTGGGCCCAGGGGCTGCGCGACCGCGGGTTCACCGTCCGCACGGTCGGCTGGTACGCCAGCGACACCAACTGCGACCTGAGTGTGCCGGGCATTGCCGACAACACCGTGAACACGAGCCTCGACCAAGTGGCCCGGGAGTTCACCAACCTGATCGCCAACCGGTTCGGCACCACGCCGGTGGCGATCTCGGCGCACTCGATGGGCGGCCTCGTCGTGCGGCGGGCGCTCCACGGCGTCGATGACGGCCACTCCGGCTTCAGCACGAACATCCGCGTGACCGATGTGGTCACCTCCGGCACGCCGCACGGTGGCGCCTCGATCACTGCGTTCTGCTCGAACGGCGTGGTGAGCTACGTGCAGTGTCAGCAGGCCGCCCCCGGCAGCTCGTTCCTCAACGCGCTGAAGCACAACCCGCAGACGACGGGTGGCACCGACTGGACGCTCGTGGGCGCCACCTGCGATCCGATCGTGTCGGGCACGTCGGCGCTGGCGATGACGAACGGCAGCGCTGGCCCGTCGGTGTTCAAGCGCACGATCCCTGCTCCCTTCGGCAACCCCGCGCTCTGCGCCGCCGTCGCCGCCTTCACCCACGACGACCTGGTGAAGTCCTCGACGGGGCTCGACATCATCGCCACCGGACTCCGCACGGCGAGCTGATCCCGAGAACACGACCGGTGCCCCGCCCCGCCGGGGCGGGGCACCTGAACCTGAACCTGAACCTGGAGACGACGATGACGACCCTTGTCCGCCCCGGACTTGCCGGGGCACCGGCGCGTCTGGCTACCCTCACGCCGTGGATACGGCGGAGTTGGTCGGGCGACTGCAGGCCGGCGATCAGCACGCCGTCGCCGAGCTCTACTCGCGCTACAGCAAGGGCGTGTGGGCCGTGGCCTACCGGATGCTCGAACGCCGGGACCTCGCCGACGACGCCACCCAGCAGACCTTCGTACAGGCGTGGCAGCACGCCGCGTCGCTCGACCCCGAACGCGATCCCGGACCATGGCTGCGCACGGTGGCCCGCCGGTGCGCCATCACCGCGCTGCGCCGGGAGAAGCCCGGGTCGGTCGTGTCCCTCGAGGACCACGGACGCACGCTCGAGTCGGCCGACGGCGATCGCTCCGACCGGGCGTACGAGATCTGGCAGGTCCGCCGAGCCGTCGATGCTCTCCCCCCGGAGGAGCGTGAGACGCTCCGCCTCACGCACTACGGCGGGCTGTCGCACCAAGAGGCGGCCGAACGGCTCGGCGTGCCGGTCGGTACGGTCAAGTCCCGCAGCGGCCGGGCGTACAAGCGGCTGGCCGACAGACTCGGGCATTTGCGCGAGGAGGACGTGCCGTGAGCTTCGATGACGTCCTCGCTGACTACCTCGAGACCGGCGACGAGGCGTTGCTCCGCGGCCTCGACGCCGCCGACGCGGACGAGGCCCGCTCGTTGCGCGCCGCGCTCGACGAGGAGGCAGCGTGGGAGGAGCCGGGCGACGACCTCTGGACCCGGATCCGGGCCGAGGTCGCCGACACGCCGCAGGTGCCGGCTGCGGCATCCGTACGGGCCGCCGAACCGCGGAGCACGCCGACGGGAACGCTCCCGCCGGCCGCCCCGGCGACGATCACGGACCTCGGCGCGGCGCGCGCCCGGCGTCGCCCGCATCCCTTGGCGGCGGGGCTCCTCGGCGCGGCGGCCGCCGCCGTGGTCGCCGTGGCCATCACCCTCGCGCCGGGCGGCGGCGGTTCGGGCGACCCGTTCGCCCTGGCGGCCACCGACCTCGCCCCCGGGGCCACGGGTTCGGGTCGGGCGCGGTCGACGCCGTCGGGCATCGAGATCGTGCTCGAGATCGAGGGCCTGCCGCGGGCGCCCAGCGGGAGCTTCTACGAGGCCTGGGTCAAGGGCGACAAGGGACTCGTGCCGATCGGCACGTTCCACACCGCAGGGCGCGTCGTGCTGTGGTCGGGCGTGGAGCCGCGCGACTACCCCCAGCTGACCGTCACGATCGAGCCGGAGGACGGCAACCCCGCGTCCTCGGGCCGCCGCATCATGACCGGCCAGCTGCGCACCCCGTAGCCGCGGGCATCGCGAGCGATCGCGTGCGAGCACGGTCTCCTGGTCGCCGCACGGGCAGCGAGAAGCTCATCGCGTCGCCGATGCGCCTCGCACTGCGAACGGCTCTGGGACTTTCACGGTGGACGAACGCGTGGGCCGGTCGAGCGCCTCGAGCCGGGCGAGCTCGGCGTGCGCCCGAGCCACCCACGACAACTGGACACCTCTCGGCTCGTAGAAGCGCAGGTCTCACAAGGCTGAGTACGATCGAGCGTTGGAGCACTGGCGCTGGCAGACCTAGCAGACTGCCCTCTGAAGAAGACGATCGAGGACATCAACAGCGAGCTACTGAACCTTCCAAGCTGAGATCAGATCGAGGTGCATCGCGAGGGCCGACCAGTCCGTCCTTCTTAGCGGTATGGGCAGTGATCTTGATGAGGTGCACTATCACGGACCCCGCGATACGCAACAGGTGAGGTCACCCTGACCGGTAAGCCCCCGGGAGGTGGCCTAGCAACGGCGCGCCCGTTTCACACCAGTCGATCGCGTTCTTC
>JANPEN010000503.1:0-5358 GCA_031422955.1 Acidimicrobiia bacterium | reverse complement strand
GCCGGATCGATGCGCACCGTCAGGCGACGCCGCAGCGGCTCGACCAGGTAGTCGGCGTCCAGGGCGCCATGGCCAGGGATCAGTCGCTGGCGATCGGGGTCGAACTTGCCTACCACCCGGGGGGCGTCAGGCATGCCGTAGAGGGCGTCGCGCAGGTGGGTCTCGATGAAGGGCCGCTTCTCCTCCACCACCATGATCTCTTCCAGACCATCGGCGAAACGCCTGGCGATCTCACCCTCGAAGGGGTGCATCATGGCCAGCTGCAACAGCCGCACGCCGTTGCGGCGCAGCCCGTCTTCGTCCAAGCCCAACAGGGCGGCGGCGGCCAGCACCTCGTGGTAGCAACGCCCAGAAGCGACGATGCCCAGCCAGGCGTCGGGTGAGGTGATGGTGATGCGGTTGAGGCCGTTGGCGATGGTGTAGAGGCGGGCCATCTCGTAGCGGGCCTCGTAGATCTCCTGCTCCATGGCATTGGCCACCGGGCCGCCCAAGCGGCCGTTGACCTTGGGCACGTAGGGCTTGCCCTGCCATTCGAAGTCCGGGTGGATGGGACGGACGCGCTCGGGACCCACCTCGGCCGTCGAAGACCCGTCGGCCACCGCGGTGACAATCTTGATGGCGGACCACAGGCCCGAAGCCCGGGACAGGGCGATGCCGTGCAGGCCCAGGTCCAGCACCTCTTGGACGTTGCCGGGATGCAGAATGGCCTGGTGCAGATCGGCCAGCGCGTACTCCGAGGCGGAAGGCAGGGTGGAGGACTTGTTGGAGGGATCATCCCCGGTCAGGGTGAGGACCCCACCCAGGGCGTGGGTGCCGGCGTAGGCGGCGTGGCGGATGGCGTCCCCGGCGCGGTCCAAGCCGGGGGACTTGCCGTACCAGATGCCGACCACCCCGTCGTAGCGCTGCTTGGGGAACAGCGTCGAGAGCTGGCTGCCCATCACCGCGGTGGCTCCTAGCTCCTCGTTGAGGCCGGGCTGGTGCACGATGTTGAGTTCGTCGAGCAGGCGGCGATGGCTGATCAGCTCGCGGTCCAAGCTGCCCAGGGGCGAGCCCTGGTAGCCGGACACGAAGGTGGCCGTGCGTTTGGCTGCCCTGCGGTCGATACGCATCTGGTCCATGGGGACTCGCACCAGCGCCTGAACCCCAGTGAAGAAGAACGAGCCAGCCTCCTCACGGTATTTGGCGTCCAGATTGAACGTAGCGGTGGACCGCTCAGGCATCACTTCGGTCATGGTTTCCCCGATCGCGCGAGTGGGCGCAGATGGTAACGCGGCTGCGCTCGTTCGGGCTTGCGGTGTTTGTTCGGGGGCTTGCGCCCCCGGCGGCGCCTGGGGCGCCTCCCCCATCCCGCCCGGCTCGCTGGCGCTCGCTCGGGCTTGCGGCTGTGCTTGTTCGCGCTCGACACCTGCAATTCGGTCCCCCGCGCCGGGAACCAACCGAGCTTCTCCGAAGGGGTGCGCCGCCCATCGGTGTCGATTCACTCCGAGTGGGCTCGCTTGGGACGAGCACACGGAGGGGCTGGTGGAAGGTTGTTGGGCTCGGTAGAGTGGGACCCATGGAACAGGACATCCTGGTCATGAACAGCACTGATCTCGGCAGCACCCAGCTCGAGGGTGATGCCGAGGACCTGCTCGACGATGAGCATCTGATCGACGAAATCTCTATCGACGGGATGTGCGGGGTCTACTGACCACCCCGTCTGTCCCACCCGCCGGGCTCGACCGGGCACTGGAGCTGCACCCCCAGGTGGCGTTGCGGCCCGAACCCTTTGGCGCGCTCGCATACCATTACGGCAACCGTCGCCTCATCTTCCTGCGTCATCCGGACATCGTGCAGGTGGTGCAGGCACTCGGCGAACACCCGGATCTGGGCGCTACGTTGACGGCTTGCGGTATCGCCGCAGCGCGTTGGCCCCGTTTCGTGGAGGCGCTGAGCAAGCTCGAAGGATCGGAGATCATCCGTGCCCGCTGCACCTAAGCCCGCTCAATCGCTCGGCGCCCAGCTCAAGTCGGGGCTCGACGCCCCCATCTGTTTGACCTGGGAACTGACCTACGCCTGCAACCTGGCCTGCGTGCATTGCCTGTCCTCCAGCGGCCAGCGCGACCCTCGTGAGCTTTCCACCGCCGAGGCCATGGCGGTGATCGACCAGTTGCGTGAGCTGCAGGTGTTCTACGTGAACATCGGCGGCGGCGAGCCCATGATCCGGCGAGACTTCTTCGACATCGTCAACTACGCGGTGAACTCCGGGGTGGGGGTCAAGTTCTCCACCAACGGTGCCTACATCGATGCAGCCCGGGCGGCCCAGTTGTCGGCCATGGACTACCTCGACATCCAGCTCAGCCTGGACGGGGCCGATGCCGCCACCAACGATGCGGTGCGGGGCGAGGGTTCCTACGCCACCGTGCGCCGGGCCATGGACCATCTGGCGGCGGCCAACTTCGGTCCCTTCAAGGTCTCCGTGGTGGTCACCCGCCACAATGTTTCCCAGCTGGACCGGTTCAAGGCCCTGACCGACAGTTACGGCGCCCAGCTGCGGGTGACTCGCCTGCGTCCGGCTGGGCGAGGGGCGGACACCTGGCACGAGCTGCACCCCACCGCCGACCAGCAGGTCGAGGTCTATCGCTGGTTGCTGGCCAACGGCGAAGACGTGCTGACGGGAGACTCGTTCTTTCATCTGAATGCGCTGGGGGAGTCCCTGCCCGGTCTCAACCTGTGTGGGGCCGGCCGGGTCGTGTGCCTGATCGATCCCGTGGGCGACGTGTACGCCTGCCCCTTCGTCATCCACGAGGAGTTCCGGGCCGGTTCGGTGCGCGACGAGGGAGGGTTCGGCCGGGTGTGGCGCCACAGCGAGCTGTTCCGTTCCCTGCGCGAGCCCGATAACCCGGGTGCCTGCGCTAGCTGTGGGAGCTACGACGCCTGCCAGGGCGGTTGCATGGCGGCCAAGTTCTTCACCGGTCTACCCCTCGACGGTCCCGACCCGGAATGCGTCACCGGCCACGGTGCCCCGCTGGTGGCCGCCGTCCTGGCCGGCAGTGCTCCCCGGCCCTCGCTCGATCATTCCAAGCCCACCCCGGTTCGCCTAGGCCGCAAGCCAGTCCCACTGACCGTCTCCCGCTAACGGCCGCTAGCCAACCGTTCACCGGCACGCGGTCCGTGGCGGTGGCCAGTGGTCTGGCCGTTTGCTCCGCGGCCGGGCAGACTGCGCCCATGCGTCTGTGTGAACCGCTCGGGGTCGGATCCCGAACGGCGCCCTCCGGCGTGGTGTTCGGCCCTATCGTCACCAACCTGGGCACCGACTCGCGCTCGCTGAGTGAGCGCCACACCGCCTTCTACGCCCGCCGGGCGGCCGGCGGGGCGGGGTTGGTGGTGGTCGAAGGGGCCAGCGTGCACGGCCTGGATTGGCCCTACGAGCGGGCGCCCTTGGCCGAGCGCTGCCAACCCGGCTGGGCCGACATCGTGGCCGCCTGCCGACCGTTCGGGACGTTGGTGCTGGCGGGCCTCGACCACGCCGGCGGCCAGGGCTCCTCCGCTTACAGCCAGCGTGAGCTGTGGGCCCCTTCCCGGGTGCCGGAGGTCAACAGCCGCGAGGTGCCCAAATGGATGGAAGCCCAGGACATCGCCGCGGTCATCGACGGCTTCGCCCACGCCGCGGCCGGCGCGGCCCGAGCCGATTGTGACGGGGTGGAGATCAACGCCGGCCAACACAGCCTGATCCGTCAGTTTCTTTCGGGGCTGACTAACCATCGCGACGACGAATGGGGCCACGATCGTTTGGCCTTGGCTCGTCGGGTCATCGCCGCGGTGCGCGCTGCCCTCGGCGCCGATCGGGTGCTGGGCCTGCGCCTGAGCTGCGACGAACTGGCGCCTTGGGCCGGGATCACACAGGAGATGGCCCCCGCCATCGCCGCGGAGCTGGCTGCGGAGCTCGACTACCTGGTGGTGGTGCGCGGCTCCATCTACTCAGCCGAGAAGACGAGGGCCGATTTCCACGAGCCGACGGTGTTCAACCGAGACCTCTGCGCGGCGGTCAAGGCCGCACTGCCTTCTTCGGTCGCGGTGATCCTGCAGGGCTCGGTGATCGCCCCCGCTGAGGGTGAAGCGGCCCTGGTCGATGGGGTCTGTGACGGGGTGGAGATGACCCGAGCCCTGCTGGCCGATGCCGACCTGGTGGCCAAGGTTCGTAGGGGAGACCAAGCCCGGGTACGGCCATGCCTGCGCTGCAACCAGACTTGCCAGGTCCGCGACGTGCGCAACCCCATCATCAGCTGCGTGGTCGAACCCTCCACCGGCCATGAGACCGAGGACCCCGGCTGGTACCAGCCGGCGCTTGCGTCTCGGCGGGTGAGCGTGGTCGGCGGTGGTCCCGCCGGTCTCGAAGCAGCCCGCGTGGCGGCCGAGCGGGGCCATCAGGTGACGCTGTTCGAGCGCAGCCCGCAGCTGGGAGGCCTGGCCGCGGTGGCCGGTCCTGGCGCCCCTCTGATCGCCTGGCAACAGGCGGAGCTCGCCCACCTCGGTGTCACCGTACTTCTTGGTATGGACTACCCCGGCGTTGGTGGGCAGGCCGCTGGTGGGCAGGCTCAGCCCGGTGGCGAGGACGAGGTGATCGTGCAATGCAGCGGCGGTCGGCCTGGCCCGGCGCCCTTCGTCACCGACGGGGCCGCGGTGGTGGTCGACGTCGCCGCGTTACGACAAGGCGAGGTGAGCTTGCCCGCCGAAGGTGCGGTGGTGGTGTTCGATCCGATTGGCGGTCCCATCGCAGTGGCGTTGGCCGCCGAGCTGGGCTCACGGGCGGTTTTGGTCACCCAGGACAACATCGCCGGTAACGAGCTGTCCCGAACGGGGGACCTCGCCCCCGCCAACGTGCGGTTGCAGCAAAAACAGGTGCGCATCGTGGCCAGGGCCCTGTTGCGGCGGGTGGCCGCGGACCATGTCGTCCTCGAGGATCGCTACAGCGGCCAGCTCAGCCGCATTGATGCGGTGGCAACGGTGGACTGCGGCTTCCGCGAACCCACCCCGCCGCTGGCTTCGGCGACGTTGCGAGCCGGGGACTGCGTGGCCCCGCGCACCGTCTATGAGGCGGTGCTGGAAGGGCGCCGAGCGGCCCTGGCCATCGACACCGCCGGGGCATCCCGTCCCCTGCTCGCGCCGTCGCCAGCTCACCCCGCGGCAACCATGCCCACTCTGCGGCAACCATGACCCCCGCCACCAGCACCTACCGCTACCTTTGGACACCGTTGCAACTGGGCCCGGTGACGGTCCGCAACCGCATCGTGTTCTCCGCCCACCTCACCAACTACGCGGCCGGCGGGCTACCCACCGAGCAACACGCCGCCTACTACGAGGCCAGGGCGGCCGGCG
>JANPEN010000502.1:0-7487 GCA_031422955.1 Acidimicrobiia bacterium | reverse complement strand
GGAAGGAGCGGACCTGCAACAGGGCCAGATCCAACAGCGGCTCAGGGTGGGTCAGGGAGCGATGCACGAAGCCAAACCCCGCCGCCACCGCCACCAGCCCCACACCCAAGATGGCCGGAGAGGACCAACCCCAGTGACGACCTTGGACCACCACCAAGGCCACCCCGCCCACCGCCACCGTGCCGGCCAGGGTGCCGAGCAGGTCCAACGGTGCCGGCTCGGCGGGCACGACGCCCTCGTCGAGCCGGGCCCGCCCGCCCCACCAGGCCAACGCGGCGAAAGGGATGACGGTGGCGAAGACCCAACGCCAGCTGCCCAGCTGCAACACGCCCGCCGCCATGGTGGGGGCCAGGGCCGAACCAAGAATGCCCATCGCTGACCACAGCGACACCACCGAGGCATGGCGTTCCAGCGGAAACAACGGCAACACCGCGGCCAGGGAGGACGGCAGCACCATGGCCACCCCGATGGCCTGCACCACCCGGGAGGCGATGACCAGGCCGATGACCGGGGCCACCGCCGACAACGCCGCCCCCAGACAGAACACCGCCATGCCGGCCAAGAACACCCGTCGCCGCCCCCAACGATCGGCCAGGCGGCCACCGAGCAGCATGAAGGTGACCTGGGTGACATTGAACGCTGACACCACCCACGACACGGTGGACAAGCTGGCGTCGGGAAAGGCCGTCTCCAATACCGGGATGGCAATGTTGGAGGCGGTGGTGACGAAGCTGACCACGAACATCGCCCCCGCCGCCACCACCAGCGCCTGGTTCGCCCGCCGCAACGCCTGAGCGGCGGACGGGCCGGCAACGGAGGATCGAATGGACATAGGCGTAGCTCCGCAGTGGCGGCGGCCCCGCGGCGGGAGGCCTTCTACCGCGGTGCGGAATCTACAGGCCGCCCCTGCATGCGCCTCGCCAAGGGATAGGCGGGGTTCGCGAGCGTGGCCTTGGTCGGCCAGACTGGCCGCGCATGAGCAGTGATCTGGAACTCGCCCATCGGCTGGCCGACGCGGCCGACACCATCTCCTCCCACTACTTCAAGTCAGCCGCGCTTGAGGTCGAAACCAAGTCCGATGGCAGCCCGGTGACCATCGCGGACCGCACCGTTGAGGAGACCATCAAGGCCATCTTGGCCATCGAACGCCCCGACGACGGCATCTTGGGCGAAGAGGTCGGCCCGTCGGGACCGACCCAGCGGCGCTGGATCCTCGACGGGATCGACGGCACCCACAACTTCACCGCCGGACGCCTCGAGTGGGGCACCCTCATCGCCCGCCAGGTGCACGGCGAGGTCCTCCTCGGTCTCATTACCAGCCCCGCCCTGGGCCGCCGCTGGTGGGCCGAACGCGGCGCCGGAGCCTGGACGGCGGCCTGCAAGCCTTCGGCCCCGGGGGGTGTAGGACCGAGCCTGGGAGAGGCCGAGCGGATGTGGTGCACCGCCAAGGCTGGGCTTGAGGGCGCGGTGGTGTCGGCCATTCCTTCGACAACGTTTTTCAAGGACCCAACCGATTGGCGTCTTACCGTGGCGGCGGCGCTGCAACGGGGTGAGGTGTTTCCCAGCGCCTTCGGGCACAGCGCCGCCCGGGTGGCCCAGGGCGAGACCGACGCCACCGTCCATCTCCACGGAGGGGTCTGGGACCACGCGGTGGGTGCCGTGTTGGTCGAGGAGGCGGGCGGGCACTTCGCCGACCTGTGGGGAGGGCGGCGCCTCGACACCCATACCGCGGTGTACACCAACGGGGCGCTCTTCGAGGAGGTCATGGCGGCCATCGCCGCGGCCATTCCGCAGGGCGTCACCGCCCCCGACCCTCTAACGTAGAACCACCGAGCGAGACCAGTTGCCCGCGGGGATCGGGCGCCTCGACCCGGAGGAGGCCACCCACCGATGTCCGACGCCACGCTTACCCACTCGCCCACCCTGACCCACGCAACCAACCCGGCCGGCCAACACGACGCGACCTTCGGCATCGACCACGGGCTGGAGGCGGGCAAGGCCATGGCGGCAGGGGCCAATCGGCCCGGCCACCCCGTGCTCGACGACCAGCAGCTGCGCTTCTTCCATACCAACGGGTATCTGGTGCTGCGAAACGTGTTCGACGACGCCACCATGGACCGTTTCGAGACGGCCGCCCGGCGCCAGCCCCCCCTCGACCAGCACGTGCCCAACCAGACCTACCCCGGTCCTGGCCGTTGGACCCTGGCCCGCAACGCCATGGCCGATCCCGAGGTGGCCTTCCTGGCCGCCCGCCCGGAGATGACGGAGCCCATGCGGGCCGTGCTCCAAGATGATCCCAAGATCATCATGTGGGCCTACTACGACCGTACCCCCGGCGGTCCCGGGCTGCCCAGCCACAACGACTACAAGCGCTGGCGCCCCATCGGCTCCTCCATGCGGTGGGCCTTCGCCATCGTGCCGTTCTGCGATTTCGACGAGCCGGCCGGCAAGCTGGAGTTCGCCCCCGGGTCCCATCTCGTCGCCCACCATCGGGATGAGTATGGTCCGGTGTGGAACGCCGATCGGCCTCGCCGGCCCACTGAGGCTTCCTTCATCGATCCTCAGTTGCACCGGGGCGACATGGCCATCGTGGACATGCACACGTGGCACCGGGCCGGCAAGAACACCTCTTCCCACCATCGCACCGGGCTGTTCACCAAGTGGTGTGCGGCCACCCAGCCCCCCGCCACCGGCTGGTATCCCTTCACCGACGCCGTCCGCCAGGGGCTGGGTCCCCACGGTGAGCACGTGTTGGGCTTCTCTACCCCCCAGCCCATCGAAGCCACCGCCGCGCTGTTGGAGCGAATGCGGTCCGGGGTGGCCCAGTATCTCCTCATCGAGCGTGACGGCCGGCTCTGTCTGCCCACCGGTCCCGCCACCCGGGAGCTGTCCATCCCCGACTGGGACGACGGCAACCTCATGGCCGGCCTGGTCGACATCCTGTCCGACCAGCTCAAGACCCGCCCCGCCTGGATGTCCTACGTGGGCGACTACGTGGCCGCCGCCGGGACGGGATCGGGGGTGCTGCACCGCACCTACGGCTACCAGGTTCCCGCCTTCGCCTGGGGCATCACCGAAACCTCGACGGTGTGGCTGAGCCGGGCCGACCTGCAGGCTCGATCAGCCGAGCTGGCCCAGCCGTGGACCCTGCAGGCGGTGGCGGAATGGCAGCGGACCGACGTCATCCGGGGTAAGGCCGTCACCCAGGCCACCGGTCGGGCCGACCAATACGCCTGCTGAGTCTGCCCGGCTCGGCAGGCCGGCCCGGCTCAGTCGGGGCAGCTGGTGAGGGCCTCGACGGCTAACGCGGTTGTGCGGACACCAGCGTGAGGACACAGCTCAACCAGTAGGGCCTGGCCGCCCGGGTAGCCGGTGGGGGCCCCGGAGTAGAAGGCGGGCACCCCGCCGGCGCTGACGTCGGTCAAGACGTGATGGTGGCCCAAGGCCACGTAGTCAGCGGCGGTGGCGGCGATGTCCTCGGCGGTGATCAGCGAGGAGCGACCCGCCCCTTGCGTCGGGTCGTTGCCGATGTGCAGGCCGTGGCCCAAGACCAAAAACCAGGCGTCGGGCGAGGGGCGCTCGATCACCCCGTGCAGCGGACGATACCGGGCGGAATGTTCGTCCATGGCCTTGGCCCACACCACCAGCTCACCGTCGAACAATTGCTCGGTGGAGCCTTCCAGCGTATCGAAGAACACGGTGGCGCTGGCGTCGAGCACGTTGCGGTGACGACGGTAGAGAGAGGTGTCATCGTGCACGTCGTGGTTGCCGACGATGAGCACGCTGAAACCAGGAAAGGTGTCGAGCGTGTCGAGGGCCCGCTGCACCAACGTCTCATCGACCCGGGCGTGGTCGAACAAGTCTCCCACCACCAAGACCCCGTCCACCTCGTGCTGGCGGGCCAGCCGGTCTATGGCCAGCAACGGACACACGCAATGCTTGTGGTGGGTGGCAGCCCCGTGGTAGCCGTGGGAGCCGAGATGAACGTCGGATGTGTGCAGCAAGCGAAGGGGCCGCCGTGCCATACCTGGCGGCCTCAGCGCAAGGTACGGAAGTAGGTCCGTACCTCGTCCACGAACAACTCGGGCTGTTCGAAGGCGGCGAAGTGCCCGCCCTTGGGCAGCTCGCTCCAGTGTTGGATGTTCCGGAAACGGGGTTCCATCCATGTGCGCACCGGGGTGACGATCTCCTTGGGGAACACCGCCACACCAGTCGGTATGTTCACGGGGAGACCGTGGCCGCCCCGGCCGAAGCTCTCCCAGTAGAGCCGAGCCGAGGACGCCGCGGTGGCCGTCACCCAGTACAACATGACATTGTCGAGCAGCTCATCGCGACCGAGGATGTTCTCGGGGTGGCCGTCGCAGTCGGTCCAGGCCCAGAACTTCTCCAGAATCCAGGCTGCCTGCCCAGCCGGAGAATCGGTCAGACCGTACCCTACGGTCTGGGGGCGGGTGGACTGTTCTTTGGAATAGCCAGAGTCAAACTTGCGATAGAACTTGGAGCCATCCAGGGCCCGCTGCTCCTCGGGGGTGGGATCCCCTTCGAGGCGGGGGGCGCTGCCCATGGCCAGGGTTACGTGGATGCCAGCGCAATGTTGGGGGTCCAGCCCACCGATAGAGGTGGTGACGGCAGAGCCCCAATCGCCGCCCTGGGCGCCGTAGCGGTCGTAACCCAAGCGGGCCATCAAGGCGACGAACGCCTGGGCGATGCGGTCGACCCCCCAGCCGGTGGTGGTCGGCTTGGCCGAGAAACCGAAGCCGGGCAGGGACGGGCAGATGACGTGGAAGGCGTCCGCCGCGTCACCGCCGTGGGCCACGGGGTCCACCAGCGGCTCGATTACCTTGTGAAACTCGACCACCGAGCCGGGCCACCCGTGGGTGATGAGCAGGGGCATGGCGCCGGGGTGGGGCGAGCGGGCGTGGATGAAGTGGACATCGAGCCCGTCGAGCTCGGTGATCTGCTGGTCGAAACGGTTGAGGGCGGCTTCGCGGGTGCGCCAGTCGTAACTGGTTCCCCAGTACTCGCACATGTCCTGAATCCAGGCCAAGGGGGCGCCCTGGCTCCAGTCCTCGACCAGCTCGCGCTCGGGCCAACGGGTGTTGGCCAAACGGGCCCGCAGGTCCGTCAGCACGTCGTCGGGCACGGCAATGCGGAAGGGCCTGATCTCATCGGTCATAGTCGGTTGCTCCCCAGGTGCGCGGCTTAGCCCCAGACTAGGCCCTCATCGCCTGGTAGCCCTCACAGGATGGGGGTGGCGTGGTCGGCCCAGTACTGGTCACGGAGCAGGCGCTTGTAGAGCTTGCCGGTGGGCAGGCGGGGCAGCTCGGCCAGAAAGTCGACCCGCCGAGGCACCTTGTAGTGGGCGATACGGTCTCGGGCATAGGCCAGCAGCTCGGTGGCCAGGTCCGCGTCGGGCGCCACCCCTTCGGCCGGTTGCACCACGGCCAACACCGCCTCACCCATGTCGACGTCGGGCATCCCGAACACGGCGACGTCGGCCACCTTGGGGTGCATGACCAGGCAGTCTTCGATCTCCTGGGGGTAGATGTTGACCCCGCCGGAGATGATCATGAACGACTTGCGGTCCGTCAGGTACAGGTAGCCCTCGGCGTCGACGTAGCCGACATCACCCAGCGCCGTCCACAGCGGATGTTCAGGGTGCTGCGCGGCGCGAGTGCGTTCGGCGTCGTTGTGGTACTCGAAGGCTTGCGTGTCGCGCTCGAAGTAGATGATGCCGGGTTCGCCAACGGGTAGCTCGTGGCCGTCGTCATCGCAGATGTGCAGCACCCCCACCAAAGGACGGCCCACCGAGCCGGGGTGGGTCAACCAGTCGGCGGAGTCGATGAAGGTGAACCCGTTGAACTCGGTGCCCGCGTAGTACTCCCGCAGGATCGGTCCCCACCACTGGATCATCTGTCGCTTGACCTCCACGGGGCAGGGAGCGGCGGCATGGATGGCCACCTGGTGGGAGGAGAGGTCATAGCCCTGGCGCAGCTCGGGGTCGAGCTTCAACATGCGGGAGAACATGGTCGGCACCCACTGGCTGGCGGTGATCCGATGTTGTTCGATGAGGCGCAGGGATTCCACCGGGTCGAAGCGTTCCATGACCACGCAGGTGCCCCCCAGGGCCTGGGTGGAGGTGGTGGCGGCCAGCGGGGCCGAGTGGTAGAGGGGCGCCGGTGAGAGGTACACGGTGTCGGGGTTAAAGCCGAACAGGCCACCGACGATGGCGGATACGACCAGGGCGGGCTGGTCGATCTGCTCGCCGCTGAGGGGTCGCTTGATGCCCTTGGGCCGCCCGGTGGTGCCGGAGGAGTACAACATCGTCTCTCCCCGGGGCTGGTGTTCCAGGGGCAGGGCCGGTTGGGCGGCGAGGGCCGGCTCGTAGGCCTCGAAGCCGTCAATGGTGCCGTCCCACATGTGCCGCAGCGGGCAATGGGGGATCTGTCCGAGGAGGGCGGCAGCGAGGTCCGCCACCGCAAAGGAACACACCAGGGCGGCCGCCCCGCAATCGTTGATGATGTAGGCGGCCTCGTCGGCCTGGAGATAACGGTTCACGGTGGTGAAGTACAGACCCGAACGCATGGCCGCCCAGAACGCCTCGAAATAGCGAGGGTGGTTCTCGGCCAGGATGGCAACGTGGTCGCCAGGGCGCAGACCGGCGGCCCACCACAGTTGGGCCAGACGGGCCGAACGCTCCTCCAGCTCACGGTAGGTGATGATCGTCCCCCCGAAAGCGGGCCCGGCCATGATCACTGCGGCCTTGTCGGGTTGGGTCTGCGCGTGAAAGCCCGGATACATGCCTTGCAGTGTTGACCATGAGTGGCCGCGACGCATAGCGCGCCGCGGCCGGGCTCAGGTCGGGTCGGGTCAGGTCAGGTCAGGTTCCCCGGTCAGCCTCGCTGGGTGACCGTGGATCGCATCCAGGGGTGGATAACGCAAATGAACTTGTGCCGGCCGGGCGTGAGGGCGGGCAAGGTCACCTTGGCCCCCGGGAAGATGATGCCGGCGAAGGCGGCGCCGCAAGCGGGGCCATCAAGCCCTGTCAAACCAAGCGGCTCGTTGAGCTCGTCTACGCAGCCGCCTCCGAAGGCAGCCACCTCGGTGAAGGTGTGCGCCTCACCACCGGGGTTGGTCAACGCCACCCGCTCGCCCTTCTCAACGGAGAAATTCTCCCTGCTGAAGCGCCAGTGGTCATCCCCGAAATCTGCCGGGTTGAGCTCCTCGAGGAACTCCTCGAAGGTCACGTCACCGTGTTCGTTCGCAACACAGGTGCCTGCGCCGATGGCAGCGTTGAAGCTGATCGGCTCACAACGATCTTCGATGCGTACCGGACCTGGCTGGCATGCGGTCCGCCCACGCTGGAACTCGAACCCGGCCCCTCCGCCCCTGAACCGACTTTCTTGTACCGAATGTGTCGATCTGGGCGGCTGCCGTTCGTCGTGTCAGCGACCGAAACAAGGGGTTTCCGGTCGATCGTTAGACCC
>JANPEN010000501.1:0-19382 GCA_031422955.1 Acidimicrobiia bacterium | reverse complement strand
GGCAAGGCGCTGACGGGTTGGCCCTACGCGCTGCGGTAGCGGCCCGCCAGCTCGACCCCTACCGGGCCGCAGCTGCCCTCATCGAAGCGAAGGATGACGAGTTCCTCAGCGTGGCGGACGCGGTCGGGCCCTAGCTGGCCCAGGCGACCAGGCCCAGCTCCAGGGGCGGGGAAAGCTCGCCGTTGGCGCTGACCACCCGAACGGTGAAGCCGTAGCGACCAGTCAAGGCCGGGGCGAAGCGACCGGTGTATCGACGGTGGATGTCGTCGATGGCGCCGTCGTCGTGCATCTCGATGATGGCCGGTTCGATGAGGTGACCACCCTCGCCGACCTGGCCGTGCAGCACCTGGACCATGACGTCGTCCTTGGTCAGCGATCCCAATGCCACCTGGGCCTGCAGGGTCATCTCCTGGCCGATCTCGTTGACCGGACGGGTTGGTTCCACCTTGTCGATGTGCACCTGGTGCCAGGCCTGGTTGACGGTGGTCTTCCAGGCGCTGAGCTGACGCCCGGCGACGAAACCGTCGGCGGGGGTATACAACGCCACTGAGCGCTGGGCGATGGGCTCGTAGAGCTCGGTCACGTAGTCGCGCACCATGCGCTGGGCGGTGACCTGGGGACCGAGGGTTCGCCAGCCGTTGCGCATGCGCTGCACCCAGCCGTGGGCCAAACCGTCGCCGCTGCGGTCGTAGAAGAGGGGCACGATCTGTTGTTCGAGCAGCCCGAATAGGGAGTCTGCTTCCATCTGATCGCGGCGGACCAGGTCTTCCACGCCCTCGGCGGAGGTGATGGCCCAGCCGTTGTCGCCGGTGAACATCTCATCCCACCAACCGTCGAGAATGGAACAGTTGAGGGCTCCGTTGAGGGCAGCCTTCTCCCCAGAGGTGCCACAGGCTTCCAGGGGTCGACGGGGGGTGTTCAACCAGATGTCGGCACCCTGGTAGAGCATGCGGGCCACGGAGATGTCGTAATCGTCCAAGAAGGCGAAACGATGGCGGATGCCCAGCTCGTGAGAGAAGGAAACGATCTGGCGAATGAGCTCTTTACCGCCGTCATCGGCGGGGTGGGCTTTGCCGGCGAAGATGAACTGCACCGGGCGTTGGGCGTTGAGCAACAGGGCCTTGAGCCGTTCCGGTTGGGAAAGCAAAAGGGTGGCCCGTTTGTAGGTGGCGAAGCGCCGAGCGAAACAGATGGTCAACGCCTCGGGATCAAGGGCGCTGGCCGTCCACAAGGCGTCGGAGGGCGAGAACCCTCGTTCCAGTTGGGAGTTGTGAAGCTTTTCGCGCACGAAGGAGACCAGTCGTTCGGTGCCTACCCTGCGGGTGGACCAGACCTCCGACACCGAAAGCTCACCCACGTTGTCCCATTGCTCGGGACCGGCGCTGGACCAGTCCGGACCGACGTGTTTGGTTAGCAACTCGTCGATCTCGGGTGACACCCAGGTCTGGCCGTGCACGCCGTTGGTGATCGAGGTGATGGGAACCTCACCGCCGGGTACCCCCGGCCACAGATCGGCGAACATCTCGCGGCTGACATCGCCATGCAGCTGGGATACACCGTTGGAACGAAGAGCCAGACGAAGGCCCATGACGGCCATGTTGAAACGTTCTTCTGGAGGGTCGCCCCTGCGCTGGCCCAGGCGCATGAGTTCGTCCATGCTCAGGCCGAACTCCGCCGCCCAGGACCCGAAGTAGCGGGTCATCAACTCACGGGGGAAACGGTCGATACCGGCCGGTACGGGGGTGTGGGTGGTGAACAGGCAGCCCGAGCGAGCCACCTCGGTGGCCTCGGCGTAGGTGAGGCCGTGCTCGGTGATGAGCTGTCGAATCCGTTCCAGACCCAAGAAGCCGGCGTGGCCTTCGTTGGTGTGAAAGACCTGGCAGTCCACCCCCAGGGCCCGTAAGGCTCGGACTCCGCCCACGCCCAGCAGGATCTCCTGGCGCAGCCGATGTTCGGTGTCCCCCCCGTAGAGGCGGTCCGTGACGTGGCGTACCTCGTCGGGGTTGGCGTCGAGGTCGGTGTCGAGCAAGTACAGCGCCACCCGGCCAACATCGGCCCGCCACAGCTGGGCGGTGGTGGTCACCCCGGCCAGATCCACGGTGACGGTGACCCCTTCGACCAGGCGCACCGCCAGGCTGAAGGGGTCGAGGTCGGGGTAGCGCTCCTGCTGCCAGCCGTCCACCGAAAGGGCCTGACGGAAGTAGCCGTGGCGGTAGAAGAGCCCGATCCCAACGATGGGAACACCCAGATCGGAGGCGGCCTTGAGATGATCCCCGGCCAGCACCCCCAAGCCACCGGAGTACTGGGGCAAGGCCTCGCTGATGCCGTACTCGGGCGAGAAATAGCCGATGTGGCCGATATCGCCCCGGCTGTGATGTTGGAACCATCGAGGTTCGTTGAGGTAGTCGTCCAGGTCGGCCTTGGCCACGCTGAGGGCCGCCAGGAAGCTGTGATCCTCGGCCAGTTCCTCCAGCCGTTCCCTACTGGTGGCGGTGAGTAGGCGCACCGGGTCGTGGATCACCTCATCCCAGCGGGCGGGGTCGATCCAAGCGAACAGATCGCGGGTGCGGCGATCCCAAGACCAGCGAAGGTTCATGGCCAACGTGTTGAGATCGGCCAGGGCGGCGGGGAGGTGGGGTCGAACGGTGAAGCTCTGCAGGGCCTTCATATCGATAGTGGACGCTACCGAGAGGTAGGCACGGTTTGACCGTAACGGCCCGGATTGACCAGATAATTAACGAGCGGCCGGCAACGGGGCGGGCGGCCAGGCCGGCTGACGCCGATAACCTTGCAGACGATGTCTGCAGCCAAACCCTCCGCGGCAATGAAGGCGTTGGACCACATCACCATCGTCGAGTTGAGCCCGGTTACCGCGTCGGGGCAGTGGCCGGCCAAGGCCACCGTCGGTACACCGGTGCAAACCGGGGCGACCCTGATCAAGGACGGTCACGACGTTCTGGCCGCCGTGCTGCGCTGGCGTAGCGACGGCGCCGCCTGGGTGTGGGCGCCCATGCACGATGTCGGACAGGGCCGTTTCGTTGGCTCCTTCACACCCCTGGAGCTTGGTCATCATCAGGTGCAGGTGGTGGCCTGGACCGACCGATTGGCCGGTTGGCGCCGTGACCTGGCCAAGCGGGCTCAGGCCGGCCAGGACCTGGAGGTCGAGTTCGACATCGGCGCTCAGCTGCTGGAGGATCTGGCCGCCTGCCCGGCCCAGGGCTCACCGCTTGACCACGAGACCGACGGCTGGCCGCGGGTGCAGGAAACCATCGCCCAGCTGCGGAGCCGGTCCTGCTCGAGCGCTGTACGTCTCGAGGCCGCCCTGAACCAAGAGGTGGCCGCGGTGGCCAGCGGGGTAGTGGCGAGCTGGGACCAGACCCGCAGCGCCAAACTGGAGGTCTGGGTAGATCGCCACCGGGCGGAGTTCTCCTCCTGGTACGAGCTGTTTCCCCGCTCCTAAGGCGGGTTCCGGGGGGTGATGGGCGAATTGGACAGGGTTGCCGCGCTGGGCTTCGACGTGTTGTACCTGCCGCCCATTCATCCCATCGGCACCAGCCATCGCAAGGGGCCCGGCAACGCCTTGGTGACCCAGGACGGGGATCCCGGCAGCCCCTGGGCCATCGGCGGGCTCGACGGGGGCCATTGCGCCATCCACCCCGAGTTGGGCACAGAGGCAGAGTTCGTGGCCTTGGTGCAGGAGGCTTCCACCAAGGGCATCGAGGTGGCCTTGGACTACGCCCTGCAGTGCTCGCCCGATCACCCCTGGGTGAGCGAGCACCCCGAGTGGTTTCATCGCCGGCCCGACGGTTCCATCCGTTTCGCCGAGAACCCGCCCAAGCAGTATCAGGACATCTACCCGATCAACTTCTGGCCGGAGCTCGAAGCGGACCGGCGGGCGCTATGGCATGCCTGCCTGGAGATCTTCGAGCATTGGATCGAACGGGGCGTGGCCATCTTCCGGGTCGACAACCCCCATACCAAGCCGCTGGCCTTTTGGGCCTGGGCGATCGCTGCGGTTCGCCGCCGGCACCCCGAGGTGCTCTTCTTGGCCGAGGCCTTCACCGCTCCGGCCATGATGGCCCGCCTGGGCGAGGTCGGTTTCAGCCAGAGCTACACCTACTTCACCTGGCGGGCCAGCCGGGCCGAGCTGACCCAGTACCTGACCGAGTTGACGGCGAGCCCTTCCCGCCAGCAGATGCGCCCGAACTTCTGGCCTAACACGCCCGACATTCTCGAAGGTGTGCTCCGCAACGGGCCGATCTCCGCGTTTGCCTTGCGGGTGGTGCTGGCTGGCACCCTGGTCCCCAGCTACGGCATCTACTCGGGCTACGAACTGGGGGAAAACCAACCCCAGAGCCCCGACAACACCGAGTATCTCCACTCCGAGAAGTACCAGACGGTACGGCGCGACTTTTCCGGCGAGGGAACGCTGAACGCGTTGATAACCACCCTCAACGCCTGGCGTCGAGCCCACCGGGCCCTCCAGCGCCTCGAGGGCCTGGTCTTCCACGGCAGCGACAACGACGCGGTGCTGGTGTACTCGCGTCGATGGGACGAGGACGTGGTGCTGTGCGTGGTCAACCTGGACCCTCACCAGGCTCAGGCGGCCACCTTGAGCTTGGACCTCGGGGCCTTGGGGCTGGCCGGCGGTGACGGTGACGGGGACGGCGGCGATGGTAGCCAAACCCGTTTACGGGTTGAAGACGCGCTGAGCGATCAGGTGTTTCAGTGGCAGGGCACCCACCCCTGGGTCAGGTTGGACCCGGCTCAGGGGCCGGCTCATCTGCTCCATGTGCGTCTCGGTTGGTAGCGGGCTTCGTTGCTGCTGGCCGCTGGCCGGTGGCGTTCGCCCACCGTTGGGGCCGTCGGGCCAACCAACCCCCGGTGGCCCCCAGCGCCAGCGTGGCCAGCGCGGCCAGGGCCAGTACCAGCCGGGTGGTTTGCAGTGTCCTGGTTCGCTCCAGGGTGGCGGGCAGCACCCCCACCTCGCTGTCCACGCTGGGTGGCCCGAACACGGCGGGGGGCGCCGGGCCCGAAGGGCGTTCGGCGCGGTCGGTCCGGCCTTCGGTCCCCGGATCAGCCAGGGCGACGGCGGGTTGACCTTCCCCGGGGGGTGAAGATCCGGTGTCGACCCCCTCGCGGGGCGGGTCAGCGTCGAGGTCGATCGCCGTGTCGGCGGTGGTCGATTCGGAAGGATTGTTTCCCGTCCCGGCACCCCCCAAGGGTTGAAGGGTCGGAGTACCAGCTACTGCCACCGGCTGCGGCGGCGCCTGCAGGGAAGGAGGCGGGGTCTGGTTGCGGATCATCACGAGGGGCGCGTTGCCGGCGTGGTTGGAGCCGATCACGTCGGTGTCCCCGTCGCCGTCAAGGTCGCCGGTGGCGAAGGCGAACAGGCCGTCGGGATCGAGGGCGAGGCGCGGCCATCCGCCAGCCGCGATGGTGTCACCGTGGTTGACCCTGACGTCGAGGGATCCGTTGGGCACCGCGGTGAGCACATCGAGATCGCCGTCGCCTTCGATGTCGGCCAACTCGAGGTGATGCACGGCTCGTCCCTCGTCCGCGGCCAGCACGGAGATAGTCCAGGGACCCGCACCGAGGGGGTGGCGCCGCAGCACCAACAAGGCCCCGGAGCCATCGAAGGGGCCGAGCACGACCTCGGGCCGGCCGTCCCCGTCGAGGTCACCGACCCCCGCGGTGGCGCTGGAGGCACCGAGGGCCATCAAGGGCCAATCCCCTGCGGCGCGATTCTCCGCCAGGATTCCCCCGGCCAGCAGGTCGATGTCGCCGTCGGCATCGACATCGGCGGCCAGCAGCCCCCGGCCCGCGGCCACCGTGGTTTCCTGCCCGCTCCAACCGCCGGACGCGGATGACCAGCGGGTGAGGGTGGCGCCGTGGCGGCTGATGACCTCGAGCACGGCATCGCCATTGAGGTCTGCGACCGCCAGATCGAGGGGTACGCCGTTGGTGATCTGGCCCACCACATGGCGGGACCATCCCGCCGCCGACGCAGCCGGGGCGGGGTTTTCCAACCACAGGATGGTGGCAGGCGAGGTGACCAGGCCCACGGCGGACAACGGCGCCTGGACGAGGACTGCGTCGGTGTCCCCGTCGCCGTCGATGTCCCCGGTTGGGCAATCGCCCACGAAGGCCTCGCCGCTGGTCGGGCGGGCCAACTCGACGCCTGCGTACGCGCCGGCGGTGCCTGTCGCCGCGTCCGAGCGCAGGTAGGCCCGCAGCCCGACAGGGTCAGGCCCCAGCCCCGTGCCGCTGAGGATGTCCAAGCTGGCGTTGCCGTCGAGGTCGGCTAGGGCGGAACAGTCTCCTGAGTGGTCGTCGTCGATAACCTCACGGTGGAAGGTGACCGAGGAGCCAACGGGGGAGCCGAGCGTGGCGAGGCCAAGGACAGCACACACCACTAGGGTCCAGCCGGTGGCGGGTCGAGGTCGCACGGGCCAGGTATCGACCGACGGTGCCAGCTTCTTTATCCGCCATCGTACGTTCTCGGTGTAGTGCCGAGTCGGGCCGTGTTCATCCCACCGATCCGGGAGCTATGACCTCATCCTTTCGCATCGACCTCGTCGACAATCGATGGTTCCAACGGGCTGTCTTCTATGAGGTCGTGGTGCGCGGCTTCAAGGACGGCTCGGGGGACGGCACCGGGGATTTGCGGGGCCTCATCGAAAAGCTCGACTACCTGGAATGGCTCGGCGTCGATTGTTTGTGGCTGTTGCCCTTCTACCAGTCGCCTTTGCGTGATGGCGGCTACGACATCTCCGATTTCTTCTCCATCCTGCCCCAGTACGGGGATCTGGCCGACGCAGTGATGCTCATCGAGGAAGCTCACCGGCGCGGCATCCGGGTGGTGGCCGACATGGTCATGAACCACACCAGCGATCAGCACCCCTGGTTCGTTGAGTCCCGGCAGGACGCCACCAACCCCAAGCACGACTGGTACGTGTGGGCCGACCACGACCAGGCCTACAGCGACGCCCGTATCATCTTCGTGGACACCGAGACCTCGAACTGGACCTTCGATGCCCAGCGGGGCCAGTACTACTGGCACCGGTTCTTCCATCATCAGCCCGACCTCAACTACGCCAACCCGGCGGTGGCGGACGCCATGTTGGACGTGGTGCGCTACTGGTTGGACATCGGGCTGGACGGTTTCCGTCTCGACGCGGTGCCCTACCTGTTCGAGCGGGAGGGCACAAACTGCGAGAACCTGGAGGAGACCCATGCCTACTTGCGTCGGGTGCGCGCCGAGGTCGATCGCCAGTTCCCCGGCAAGGTGCTGTTAGCCGAGGCCAACCAGTGGCCTTCCGACGTGGTGGACTACTTCGGCGACGACGACGAGTGCCACATGTGCTTCCACTTCCCGCTCATGCCCCGCATGTTCATGGCCGCCCGCCGTGAGAGCCGCTACCCGATTACCGAGATCCTGGGCCAGACCCCTGCCATCCCCCCTGGCTGTCAGTGGGGGATCTTCATGCGAAACCACGACGAGTTGACCCTGGAGATGGTCACCGACGAGGAACGCGACTACATGTACTCCGAGTACGCCAAGGATCCCCGCATGAAACGCAACGTCGGCATCGCCCGACGGCTGTTCCCCCTGCTCGACAACGACCGTCGTCTGGCCGAGCTGTTCCACGGCATGGTGTTGTCCCTGCCTGGTTCACCGGTGCTCTATTACGGGGATGAGATCGGTATGGGCGACAACATCTATCTGGGGGACCGCGACGGGGTTCGTACGCCCATGCAGTGGACCCCTGACCGCAACGGTGGCTTCTCCAGCGCCGATTTCGCCCAGCTCTATCTGCCCGCCTCGATGGACCCCGTCTACGGCTACCAGCGGGTGAACGTTGAATCCCAGGTGCGCGATCCGTCCTCGTTCTTGCATTGGATCCGCCGCATGCTGGAGGTGCGCAAGGAGATGCCGGTGTTCGGGGTGGGCGGGTTCGAGGTGCTGGAGGTGCCCAACCCGGCCGTGTTTGCCTACCTGCGGCGCGCCGCGGTGGATGGCCGTACCTTCGGCCATGCTGGCGGGTATGGCCATACCGGCGGGGACCTCGACGCCGACGGCTTCGAGGATATTGTGCTGTGCGTGAACAACTTGTCCAAGGTGGCCCAGCCCTGTGAGCTGGATTTGTCGGCACTAGCCGGCAAGGTGCCGGTGGAGATGCTTGGCCGGGTCCGCTTTCCCGCGGTGGGGCGGTTGCCCTACTTTGTGACCCTGCCGCCCTACGGCTTCTACTGGTTCTCCCTCATCGACCAAGCCCCCCGCTCATGAGCGGCCGCGATGGCTCCGCGGGCGGCGTGGTGCTCGATCCTGCCGCCTTGCTGGCCGAGGTCGTCACCCAGCGTTGGTACACGGCCAAAGATCAGCAGGTGGAAGAGGTCACTGTCGTGGAGTCCGCGGCGGTGGCCCCAGGCGTCCAGTGGGTGCTCCTGGGAGTTGGCTACACCTCTGGCGAACAGGCCATCTACCAACTGGTCGTGGAGGAGGCCACCGGCGGGGACGTGGCCGAGCGGCCCGAGGTCCTGCGCTGGATGTTCCCCGATCTCGCGGTGGAAGGGGTTCGCCGGCTGGTCGGTGAACAATCCAACACCTCACTGATCATCGACGAGCAGATCATCGTCAAGCTCTTCCGTCGTTTGGACGCCACCGCGACGGGGACCGACAGCTTGGTCCGCAACCCTGACGTGGAAGTGGTGCAGCGGCTGTGGGAACACGGGTTTCGTTCGCTAGCGGAGCCGTTGGGCGTGTTCCAGCGCAACGGAAGGGACCTGGCCGTGGCCCGGCGCTACTTGGCTAGGGCCAGCGACGGCTGGGAGATGGCGCTGGATGATCCGTACTTCATGGACGAGGTGGGCGAGCTCGGCAGCGTCACCGCCCGTTTGCACGTGGTGCTGGCCGAGGCCTTCGGTAGCCAAGCCGGTTCGGCCTCGGCATGGGCCAAGGTCATGGCCGACAATCTGGCCAGGGTGACCTTGCCCTTCGACGTCAACCCGGCCGCTCGATTCGCGGCGCTGGCCGCCGCCGGCGATGTCGGCGCGGCCATCCGCATCCACGGCGACTACCACCTCGGACAGGTGTTGCATTGGCGGGGGCGTTGGTACGTGCTCGATTTCGAGGGCGAACCGGCCCGCCCGGTGGCCGAGCGAGTGGCGGCCTCCTCTCCCTTGCGCGACGTGGCCGGCATGTTCCGTTCCTTCGGGTATGCCGCGGCGGTAGGTGGGTTGCCGCCCATCTGGGAAACGGAGGCCAGAGGTCGGTTCTGGGCCGGCTATCGGGCTGTCGCCGCAGTGGGCGCACTCTTACCGGCGGACACCGGGGTGGTGTTGGACGCTTTCGAGTTGGACAAGGCCGTTTACGAGGTGGCGTACGAGCGGGCTTCGCGGCCGGACTGGGAACACATTCCGTTGGCCGCGGTGCTTCGGATGCTGCGTTGAGCTAGCGATGGGCACCGTGTCCGCCCTTGTGTGATCCTGGTCACCGCCCGCCTTGTGGTGTCCTCGTTTCACTAGCGTTGTGCTAGTGGCACGCGCACGATCCACCGTTGATCCCGATGAACTGCAAGCCATCCTGGCTGGCCGCCACGACGACCCCCACCGCGTGTTGGGCTTGCATCGCAACGGTCCTGGGTGGGTGATCCGGGTACGCCATCCGTTGGCCGAACGGGCGTGCGTGGTGGCCGAAGGGGCCATCATCCCCATGGTGGCCACCCACCCCGACGGGCTCTTCGAGCTGGAGGTGGCCACCCCTCCTGCCGCGGGGTACCGCATCGAATGGACCTTCCGCAACGGTGATCGCCAGAGCGTGGGTGATCCCTACCGGTTCGCCCCGGTGCTGGGGGAGCTGGACCTTCACCTCATCGGCGAGGGAACTCACCTACGCCTGTGGGAGGTCCTTGGGGCTCGACCCATCGAGCACCAAGGGGTCGGGGGGGTCGCCTTCAGCGTGTGGGCTCCCAACGCCACCGCCGTGCGGGTGGTGGGCGATTGGAACGGTTGGGATGGCCGGGTGCATCCGCTGCGCCGGCTGGGCGAAGTGTGGGAGCTGTTCGTTCCTCTGGTCGAGGCGGGCGCCTGTTATAAGTTCGAGGTGGTCGGCGCCGACGGTCGTTTGGTCCTCAAGGCGGATCCGCTGGCTCGTCAGACCGAGGTCCCTCCCTCCACCGCCTCGCGAGTGGCGGGGCCCAGCGCCCACCGTTGGCACGACGCAGGGTGGATGGCTGCCAGGGCCGATCAGCCCTTCGACGCCCGGTTGTCCATCTACGAGGTGCACGTGGGCTCTTGGCGGCGCAACCCCCTCGAAGCCAATCGCAGCCTGACCTATCGCGAGCTGGCCCAGGAGCTGGGTGAGTACGTCACGGAACTGGGCTTCACCCACGTGGAGCTCCTGCCCGTGGCCGAGCATCCGTTCGGGGGGTCCTGGGGCTATCAGGTGTCGGGCTACTTCGCCCCCACCTCCCGCTTTGGCTCGCCCGAGGACTTTCGCTATCTGGTAGACAGCTTGCACCAGCGCGGTATCGGCGTCATCGTGGATTGGGTCCCCGCCCATTTCCCCCGGGACGATTTCGCCTTGGCCCGTTTCGACGGCACCGCCTTGTACGAACACGCCGATCCCCGTCAAGGTGCCCACCCGGACTGGGGCACCCTGGTGTTCAACTTCGGCCGTAACCAGGTGCGCAACTTTCTCATCGCTAATGCCCTGTACTGGTTGGAAGAGTTTCACATTGACGGTTTGCGGGTCGACGCGGTTGCCTCGATGTTGTATCTGGACTATTCCAGGGCGGCGGGGGAGTGGATCGCGAATCGTCACGGAGGGCGGGAGAACCTCGAAGCTATCGATTTCCTTCGGGATTTCAACCGCATTGTGCATCAAACCCACCCCGGGGTTCTCACCATCGCCGAAGAATCCACCGCCTGGGGTGGGGTATCGCGCCCGGCTGAGCTGGGCGGGTTGGGGTTTACCCAGAAGTGGAACATGGGATGGATGCACGATACCCTTGAATACTTCACTAAAGACCCCTTCTATCGCAGCTTCGAACATGACAAGTTGACCTTTGGGTTTATTTATCTGTGGCACGAGAACTTTGTGTCACCGCTGAGTCATGACGAGGTGGTCCACGGGAAGGGATCGCTGCTGACCAAGATGGCGGGCGACGAATGGCAGCGTTTCGCCAACCTGCGGGCTCTGTACGGGTGGATGTGGGCCCATCCCGGTAAGCAGTTGTTGTTCATGGGCAGCGAGTTTGCCCAGCGGCAGGAATGGAGCGAGGAACGCAGCCTGGACTGGCATCTCCTGGGAGACGAACGCCACGCCGGGGTGTCCGCCCTGGTGGCTGCTCTGAATGCGCTGCAAGCGGACCGGCCCGCCTTGTGGCAGCGCGACTACCGTCCCGACGGGTTCCGCTGGTTAGACGCTTCAGATCGCGCCGCTTCGGTACTGGCCTTCAACCGGGTGGCCGATGAGGATCTGGTGGTGTGCATTGCCAACCTGACCCCAGTACCCCGCCCCGGCTACCGGGTCGGCCTGGTCGATGAAGGACCGTGGCAGGAACTGCTCAACACCGACGAGGTGCGCTTTGGCGGTTCGGGGATCATCAACGCGGCGCTGGTGGTGGAACCCACCCCCTGGCACGGCCAGGCCTACTCCGCGGTGGTCACCCTGCCCCCCCTTGGGGTGGTCTTCATCGGGCTGGGTCCAGGGGAAGGGTCTCCGGCCTCGGGTAGCGTCGGGCGCCGATGACCCTCCCGCAACTGCGCTGCTATCGCCACGCCGACCGAGCGGCGGGCGTTTCCTGCCAGCGCTGCGAGCGTCCAATCTGTCCAGACTGCATGATCGCCGGCTCGGTTGGTTTCCACTGCCCGAACTGCGCCAACGCCAACGTCCAGCGTGTCGTTACTCCCGCCGCCCGATGGGGTGCGGGCTCCACCATGACCCGCCCGGTGGCCACCATCGCCCTCATCGTTATCAACGTGTTGGTCTACGTGGCTGGGCTGTCCCAACCGGGCGGAGGCTTCGAGGCAGGGCTGATCGGTCGGGGTCTCAGCGCCACGGGCTACGTCGGTGTGGCCGAAGGGGAGTGGTGGCGGCTGGTGACCGGCGGGTTCCTTCACGCCGGGACCCTGCATCTCGCCTTCAACATGTTCGCCCTGTGGAACCTGGGAGAGGCGCTGGAACGGGCGCTGGGATCGGCCCGTTTCGTGGGCGCCTACCTGGCCTCACTGCTGGCGGGCTCCGCCGGGGTGATGCTGCTCGACCCCGATCGCTACACGGTGGGCGCCTCTGGAGCGGTGTTCGGCCTGTTCGGGGTGTTGCTGGCCTTGCAGCTCAGCCGGGGGATCCCCCTCCGTCAGACGGGTCTGGGTCTTTCGCTGGCCATCAACCTGGCCATCACCTTCGTGATTCCGAACATCTCCATCGGTGGCCATCTCGGTGGGTTGGCCGGTGGCTCCTTGGTCGGCTTCGCCTTTTTTGGTCTACCCCGCTCCCCCCGCCGGCCGTCGGGGTCGCTGGGCTGGTTGGTAATGGCCTCGGTCGCCGTGTGCTCCGTGGCCGCCAGCGTGTTGCTGGCCGGCCGGCCCCCGTTGTTCTAGGCCATGTTGTCCGATGAAACCCGACCCCGCTGACCCTTCCGACCCTGCTGGCCCGGTCGGCGGGGCTGACTTGGCTGGACCGGCTGGTGGGGCAGTCCCCTTCGAGCGGGTGGGGGAGCGGGCGGCGCTCGCCGAGGTGCTGGTGGCCTTGGGCCGTCAGGTGCGGCGGGCGGTCTGCCGGGAACTGGCCGCCGCACCTGAGCCCGGATCCCCCGGGTTGGCTGAGGTGGTGAGGATTGAGGGCGGCGACCACATCTTTGCCGTCGACGAAGTGGCCGACCGATTGCTGGTGGCCGCCCTGGGCCCTGAGGGATCAGTAGGCCGCCGCTGGTCGGGGCGCTGGTGGATGGAGGGCTTCGAGCAGCCCCTGCCGGTGGGCGATGGCTCGGGGCCCTGGCGCTTCCTGTGCGATCCCTTGGACGGCACCCGCCCATTGCTGGCCGAGAAGCGCTCGGCCTGGGTCCTCATCGGGGCCGGCCGCCACGCCACCACCCTGGAAGAGCTCGAGCTGTCCGTGGTGGTCGAGGTGCCGACCCGACGCGCCGCTTGGGCGTTGACCGCCTGGGCGGACCGCGACGCCACCTTGGTGGTCGAGGACGAGGAGTTGCTCACCGGGCGGCGGCGGCCGGTGCGCCTGCAACCCCGGTCAGGTAGTGATCTGGACCACAGCTTCGTGACTGTGGTTCGTTTCGGGCCCGGCTCTGGTGAGAGCATCGGACGCTGGGCCGACCACCATCTGGCGGGCTTGCAGACCTTCGAAGATCTGGTGCCTTGTACCGGCGGCCAGCTGATGGGGCTGGCGAGCGGTGCCGATGCCGCCGTGTTCGACCCTCGGCCGTTGCTGGCCCCAGGCACCATGGCCGCCCACCCCTATGACCTGGCTGGGCTGTGGGTGGCCCGGGCGGCGGGGGCGGTGATCGAGGCGATCCCGTCCGGGCCGCTCGACGTACCGCTCGGTGTAGATCAGCCGGTGGCCTGGGCCGGTTTCGCCAACCCCACCATCGCCGAACGGCTCCGAGTCCATCGCCTTGCCCCTCAGGCCAGGCCGGTTCCCCGCCCCTGACGACCATCACCGGTTGGTCCGGTAGCTGCCGTCGCACAGCCTGCCCCCCCGGTCCGAAGACCCCGTCACCCCTTACGCCGAATCGGTGTCGATTCGTTGCGACGGGTCGGCGACGGGCCGTTGAGGGGAGAGGCCCCGACCGTCGCGGCGAGGGAGGAGGGCAGACTCAGCCGCTCAGGCCGATGCGGAGGCGGGCGGCGGCGGCCTCGAGCGTTTCTGGGCGTTTGGCGAAGGCGAAGCGGACCAGTTCTTGGCCATACCTGCCGGCGCTGTAGAACACCCGACCGGGGACGCAGGCCACCCCGACCTCGGTGGTCAGCCACCGGGTGAAGGCCATATCGTCGAGGTCTGGCCTGACCCCGGTGAAATTGGCCATCACGTAGTAGGCCCCCTCCGGCCAGTGGTTGGTCAGGCCGACCTCGTCCAAAACGGTGCAGAAGAGTTTCCGCCGCTGGTGGTAGGCCGCCACCATCTCAGTGAAGTAGGCGGGGCCCAGGTCGAGGGCGGCGGCCCCGGCGGCCTGCAGAGGGGTGGGCGCGCAGATGGTGAGAAAGTCGTGGGCGGCTCGCACCGCCACGGCCAGCGGACCGGGAGCGATGGCGTGACCCAATCGCCAACCAGTCATGGCGAAGGTCTTGCCCAGCCCGCCGATGGTGATGGTCCGCTCTCGTAAGGCCTCCAGCCCGCCAGGCGCTACATGGACCCGACCGTCGTAGAGGATCTCGTCGTAGATCTCGTCGGTCACCACGATGAGGTCGTGGCGTAGCGCCACCTCGGCCAGGGCGGTCAGTTCTTCAGAAGTGAACACCCGGCCGGTGGGGTTGTGGGGGGTGTTGACCAAGATGGCCCGGGTGCGGGGGGTGATGGCCGCCTCGATCCTGGCTGTGTCGAGGCCAAAATCGGGAGCGGCCAGGAGCACCGGAACCATGGTCGCATCGGCCAACAAGGCGGCTGGCCCGTAGGTCTCATGGGCCGGTTCCAGGACGATGACCTCATCGCCGCGGTCCAAGACGGCCAGAAAAGCGCAGGCAATGGCCTCGGTCACCCCGCAGGTGACGACCACATGGCGGTCGGCGTCGACCTCCCAGCCCAACATGGTGGTGTAGCGCTGGGCCAAGCGCTGGCGCAGCAACGGCAGTCCCCACGACATCGAGTACTGGTTCTGTCCGCCGTTGATGGCGTCGGCAGCGGCGGCTAGGACTTCGGCCGGCGGGTCGTAGTCGGGAAAGCCCTGGGACAAGTTGATGGCCCCGCATCCCAGCGCCAGCCGGGTCATCTCCCGGATGACTGATTCACGCAGCTGCAAGGTGCGGGCGGCGATGCGCATAGGGCCAGCAACCTACTGGCCGCCTACCGCGGCGCGGCGGGGGATGTGCTGCGCAGAATCAGCCGGCGATGTCCAACAGCTGTTGGGTGGCGTGCTCGGGGGCCACGACGTTGATGCGCACCCCGGTGCCCTGTTCGAAGCCGGCCGCGGTGCTGGTCTTGGGTAGTACGTGGACATGCCAGCAGAACTCCACCTCGGTCCGGTGGGGGGCGGTGTGGAAGACCAGGTTGTAGGCCACGTCACCCAACAGGGCCCGGAGTCGGCCGAGCACATCGCGCAGCACCCGGCCGGTGGCGGCCAGGTCGCTGGGGGCGGCTCGATCCAGGTGGGATACAGCGCGCTTGGGGATGATCAGCAGCTCGTAGGGAGAACCGCTCCAATACGGACACAGCGCCACCACCCGGTCATCTTCGATGACGATGCGCTCCGCCCGGGCCAACTCCTCGGCCAGCACCGCTTGCAACAGACCGGGAGCGGGGGCGGGCGGAGGCGGGGTTGCGCCGAGTGGGTGGGGTTCTGGGTCGAAGGCGGCGAAGTTGGCGAGCTCGTCGATCAGCTCGCCCGGCACGAAGGGGATGCCGAGGAGCTGACCGTGGGGGTGCTCGATGGAGGCTCCCGCTTCGCGGCCATGGTTGACGATGACCTGGGTGTAGGCCACGCCGAGTTGGTTGGCGTGGTCCTCGATGCGGTCCCGGATGGCCGCCATGACCAGGCCCGCCTGGGGGTCGGACAGATCGGCCCAGCTGAGGCGGTGGTGGGGGCTGACCACCAGCACCTCGTGGATTCCGGTGGCGGGCGCCGAGCGGTGGAAAGGACCGTGGTCGGTGGTGCGCAGCGGTCCCGAGCCGGCAAAGGCGGGATACAGGTTCGGCACCACCCGCACCTGCCAACGGCCCTGGGTGCCGTAACTCTCCAGCGCTGGCGGGGTCGCTTCTTCATGACCTGGACAGAACGGGCAGGGCCGGGCCGGTTCGGACTCCACCGGCAGACGGCGAGGCACGAAATCCGACGGTCGGGAGGCCCGCTCGCCCGCCACGGTGACCCAGCGGGCCAGCAACGGGTTGAAACGCAGCTCGGTCATCGTTCGTGCTCCGACACGCGGCGCTCAGACACGCGGTGCTCAGGCAAGACGGCGATAGACGGAAACGTGGGCGAGGGCATCGCCGTCGAAGGGGGTCTGGGCCCAGTCGGCCCAGCGGTGCTCCAGATCGAAGCCGCTGGCCTTGGCCATCTCGTCGAGTTGGTCGACGGTGGCGTAGCGCAGGAACCATGGCCGTAGCCGCACACCCGATTCGGTGATCTCGACGTGTTGGCCCATCACGGTCTGGGTGGTCGGGTCCTGACGAGACACCCGCAGCACGACTCGGTCTACCGCCAGGGAATGCAGTTCGACGGCGTCTTTGACCCGGCTGGGGGCGTCGCCGGGGATCACGCACTCAACGGCGAAGCGGCCGCCTGGAGCCAAATGGCGTGCGACCGACGCGAAACAGCCGAGCTGCGCCTCGGCCGAGGGCAGGTTGTAAAGGCTGTTGAAGGCCAGGAAGGCCACCGCGAAGCCTGGCGCTTCGTCGAGCTGGAAGGCGGACATGTCGCCCCGGTGGGTGACGAGCCGCTCGACCCACTCGGTTCCCTCGGTCTTGACGGCCAGTTGGTCGAGCATGGCCTGGCTGGCATCCAGTCCGTGAACCAGCACCCCCAGCTGGGCGAGGGGCAGGCTCAGCCGCCCGGTGCCACAGCCCAACTCCAGCACCGCGCCGTCACCGGCGAGCGCAGCGACGGTGCGGATCGTGTCCTGGAGTCCAGGAAGCTCGCCATACCAGGTGTCGTAGATGTCGGCGAAGGCGTCGCCGTAGGTGCTGGGTCCGAACCCGTCCATGGTGGCTCCCACGCTAACCCGTGGCGGCCGGGCGGCCGGGCGGCCGGGCGGCCGCGGGGTCAGGGCGGTCGGGGGGTCAGGGCGGTCCGGGAGTCGCCCGCTCCAAGGCGGCCGCGACCGCCGCTGGGGGTATGGCGCCCGTGGTTGGCCCTCGGGTGTTAGCTATGCGTGCCATGCCGCGCCTCGCAATCGGCTCCCTGCCGGCGAGTTCGGCCTCGCTTATGTCGCCCACGCATCTGCCGCCCGCCGCCCGTCTCGCTGCCAGCCTGGCTCCGCCTCGCTCGACGCGGTTGCGCGCCCGCTCGGTGCCCGAGTTGGTCGACGAGGGGTTTGGGGCCATACGTCGATACCCGGGCTTGCTGTTGGGCACCGCCGCGCTGTTTCTCGCCCCGGTGAGCCTGGTTGCCGCGCTGGTGGACGGGGGCGAGACCACCTCCCGGTTTGTCATCGCCGGGTCGTGGTCCGCCGCCGCGGTGTGGCTGGGCGGCCTTTCCCTGGCCGCCGCCTTGATGGGCCTGCCCCTGGCGAGGGCGGTGGGCCAAGCGGCCAGTGGGGCCGTACCGGCTTGGCGTGGCTGCTACCGCATTTCCGCCCGTGCCTGGGCCAGCGTCGTTGTGGTCTGGGTGGTGTTGGCGGCGCTGCGCCTGGTCGGTTCCGTGCTGGTGGTCCCCCTTCTGGCTCTATCGGTGCTGGCCCTTCCCCTCTCGGCGGTGGTGGCCCTCGAAGGAACCGGCCCCTGGCGGGGCCTGAGCCGCAGCTGGTCCATCACCACGGCCAGCTTCGGACGCGCCCTTGGTCTGGTCAGCCTGCAGCTGCTGGTCGGCGCCTTCCTGACCGTCTCGCTCGGGCTGGTGCCCTATCTGGTCATCCTGGCCCAGCCGCCGGGCTGGCAGCGCCCGCTGGCCAACTTGGGTCAGCTGGCATTGGGCCTGTTGCTCAGCCCCGCGGCGGCCTGGTCGGCGGCCGCCTTCTACCTCGATGAGCGCATCCGCCACGAGGGGCTGGACCTCGAGGTCCGTTTGGCTGAATGGGATGGTGCTCGCGCCGAGGGGCTGGACCGGGCTGACGCCAACCAGTATCAAGGCCCGCGTGCAGCCCAACGCTGAACCACCCGTGGATCCCCAAGCGGCCCGCCAGGCCGCTGTGGAGATTTTGTCCCAACCCGAATACCAGCCCAAAGCCTCCTCTTGGTTGGCCCGGGCCCTGGACATCGTGGCGGAGTGGTTGGACCGGCTCCTGCCCGACTTGGGCGGCTCCCCGGCCAGCCCTGGGGTGTCCCGGCTGTGGAGCGTGGTGGCCTGGGTGGTCATCGTCGCTTTGCTCGGCTTCGGGTTGGTTGCGGTGGTGCGCTCGCTGCGGGCGGGCGGCTGGCCGTCGCGGCGCCGCCGCCGTGGCCGCCAGGACCACGACCCCGACGAAATCCAGCTGGACCCGACGTCCCCCGCTATGCCCACCGAAGGTCTAGCGGCCGACCACGAAGCGGCCGGTCGGTGGCGCGAAGCCCTGTTGGTGCGTTACCGCGCCACCGTGGTTCGGTTGGCGGACTCGGGGGTGGTGACCCCTGGCCCGGGGACCTCCTCGGCAGAGATACGCGAGGAGGTGGCCGAACTGCTTGAACCCGCCGGCGTCCCTTTCGCCCGGCTGACGGCAACCTTCGAGACCGTGTGGTACGGCGGCGTCCCCGCCGATGCCCACACCGTCACCGAGGCGAAAGAAAACGCCGCCCACGTGAGCCGTTCCATCGACACCTCGGGTCGGCCGGCGAGCCGCGCCGCCGGCTCGGGCCGCGGTCGCGGTGCGGCGGGGACGGGGCGCCCCGGGGTAATGGGCGGACAGTTATCCGATGAGGTCGTGGCCGATCGCCCCGCCGACCAAGGTCGGCCTTCGTGAGGATACGGCGCGGTACGGTGCTGGGTCCTTTGTTGGCGCTTGGCGTGATCGTCATCATGGTGCTGGCCTCCGCCGGCGGCGGAGGCCAGAGCGGTGATTCCTACGCGCCCGACTCGACCGCGCCGCGAGGGGCCAAGGCGGTGGTCGAGTTGCTCGCCTATTTCGGTGCCGAGGTAAACATACGCCACGGTATTCCTTCGAGCGGCGATGGGGTGGCGCTGGTCTTGGAGGCAGAGCTGGACCCAGCCGACGCCGACGCCCTGCGCCGTTTCGCCCGCGGGGGTGCCACCGTGGTGGTGGCCACACCGGATTCATCCCTGGCTCCGACCCAAGCGGGGCTGGTCGACCCCACCGCCATAGTCGGGGCCGGCCGTTGTTCCTGGGCGCTGCCGGGAGTCGAGCGGTTGGGCGGTGTGACCGCTACCTTCGCGGTCGCCGCCGACGAAGCGGGGGAACAGGAACTGCAAGGGCAAGGGTGCTTCGGGGAGGACCAAGGCGGTTTCTCCGTGCTGCGGGTCCCCGCCGGGGAAGGCGAGATCATTGCGGTGGGTGGGCCCGACGTGTTCACCAACCGCTATCTGGCCCAAGGCGACAACGCAGTGCTGGCCACCAACCTGCTG
>JANPEN010000500.1:0-11873 GCA_031422955.1 Acidimicrobiia bacterium | reverse complement strand
ACCCACCGGCAGACCTTTCCCGGGTGAAACACCTCCTGGCCGGAGGGCGCAGCGCCCTCCTCACCGGAAACGCCACCGCCCAAGAACACCTGTTAGACGAGCTCTACCGGCTCACCGCGTGATCGGTTCGTGCCAGCCATGACCAGGCAACAACCGCGCCGCCTGCTCCGGCCCCCATGTCCCCTTGGCGTAGTGATGGATTGGGGTCTGGGCACCGTCGAGCACACCGGACACGATGCGCCACTGCTGCTCAATGGTGTCTTCACGAGCGAAGCGGGCCGCATGGCCGTCGAGCGCATCGTCGAGCAGGCGCTCATAGGCCTCCTGGCGTCGTCCCAACGCCTCGGCGAAATCGACGTTGAGCTCCACCTCCCTGGCCGTCATCCTCGGCCCGGGTTGTTTGGCCTGCATCTGGATGGTGACGCCATCGTTATGTCCTAGCCGGAAACGAATGACATTGGCGTGGGGGCTGTACTGGTCCTCGGCGAACAGCAGCCGGGGTGGGGCCTGGAACTCCACCAGCGCTTCGGTGGCGGTAGCGGCCATAGCCTTGCCCGCCCTGATCACGAAGGGCACCCCCGCCCAACGCCACGAATCCAACCGCAACCGTACCGCCGCGTATGTCTCGGTCCGCGACCCGGACGACACCCCTTTTTCGCTCAAGTACCCCTGGTACTGGCCACGCACTACGTCGGCGGGGGCGATACGGGGAATGGTCCGCAGCACCCGCACGATCTCGTCTCGCAGGCCGGTGGCATCGTTGCTCACGGGCGGCTCCATGGCCAGTAACGCCAGCACCTGGAGCAGATGGTTCTGGATCACGTCGCGGATGGTGCCCACCTCGTCGTAGAAACCCCCCCGACCTTCCACGCCGAAAGACTCGGCCATGGTGATCTGCACCGAGGCCACATAGCGGCGATTCCACACCGGCTCCAGCAAGGTGTTGGCGAAACGAAAAACCAGTAGATCCTCAACCGATTCCTTGCCCAAGTAGTGATCGATGCGGAACACCGCGTTCTCATTGAAATGGCGGTGGATGATGATATTGAGCTCCTGGGCGGAGGCCAGGTCTCGACCGAAAGGCTTTTCCACTACCACCCGAGAGCGTTCGTTCAGCCCCACTGCGGCCAGACCGGAGATGACATCGTCGAACAGCGCTGGTGGTATGGCCAGGTAATGGACCGGCAATCGGCAGGCCGTCAGACACTCGGCCAGCCGTTGGTAGGTGGCTGTCTCGGTGTATTCGCCGGCCACCATGGTCACCCGGCTCAGCAATTGGACCAGCGTGGCCTCGTCAGCTTCGGGCACTGCTTCGGTGATGGCAGCACGGGCGTAGTTGCGCAGCTCCTCGTCGCTCCATGCTGACCGGGACACCGCCACGATGGGCATCTCCAGCCGACGCCGATGGGACACGTGGTAGAGGGCAGGAAAGAGCTTCTTGCGGGCCAGGTCGCCGGTGGCTCCGAACATGACCAGGGCGTCGGCCCGTCCCGTGGGCGCCATCAAGACGTTCGCTCCTGGTGCCCGCCGAATTGCTGGCGCATGGCTGACAACAGCCGGTCGGCCCTGTCGGCCTCACCGCGGGAAGCGAATCGATTGAACAACGCGGCCGCCAGCACATGGGCGGGGGCGCCGGTTTCAACGGCTGCCTCCATGGTCCAACGCCCCTCGCCCGAATCGGACACCCGGCCTTCGAAGGCCTCCAAATTCGGATCGGCGGCCAAGGCCGCGGCAGTCAGATCCAACAACCAGGAGGCCACCACCGAGCCTCGCCGCCACACTTCCGCCACCGCGGCCAGGTCGAACTGGTACCGGTAGTACTGCGGCTCGCGCAGCGGGGTCGTCTCCGCGTCATGGACGACCACCCCGCCCGGGCCGCCGTCCCCGTCCCCGTCCCCGGCCCCGGCCCCGGCATGGGCGAGGATGTTCAACCCCTCTGCGTAGGCGGCCATCAGCCCGTACTCCAGCCCGTTGTGCACCATTTTCACGTAGTGACCGGCCCCCGAGGGCCCGCAGTGCAAGTACCCGGCCTCCGCGCTGGAGGCCTTGCCCCTCCGCCCGGGGGTGCGCGGCGCCGCCTCGATCCCGGGGGCCAGGGCCGCGAAGATCGGATCGAGGCGTTGGACAGTGGCGGTGTCTCCGCCGATCATCAGGCAGTAACCGCGCTCCAACCCGTGGATACCGCCGCTGGTACCGATATCGATGAAGCGGATGTCTCTGGCGGCCAAGACTGCGGCTCGATCGACATCGTCCTTCCAGTTGGAGTTGCCTCCGTCGATGATGGTGTCACCCGCGTCGAGGTGGGCGGCCAGCGCGGTAACGGTGGCGCCGGTCATCCCCGCCGGCACCATCACCCACACCGCCCGGGGCGCTTCCAAGCGGGTCACCAGCTCTGCCAAGGAAGCAGCCCCGACGGCTCCGGCGCGCCGGAGACGGCGTACCGCGGCGGGATCGACGTCGTAGACAACACATTCGTGTCCGGCCGCCATCAGCCGTTTTGCGAGGTTGGCCCCCATCCGGCCCAAGCCGATCATGCCTAGCTGCATCGTGTGTCCTTTCACGCCCGCGGGGCCCGGTGGGACCGGTACCAGCGGATCAAACGATTGGTCGAGCTGTCGTGGGCCAACGCGGCTTGGGTGTCCTCGCTGAGCTCAGGGGCGATGCGACCGGCCAGCACCTTGCCCAACTCCACTCCCCACTGGTCGAAGCTGTTGATGGACCACAGGCTCCCCTGGGTGAACACCTTGTGCTCATAGAGCGCCACCAACTGACCCAACACGAAGGGAGTGAGCCGTTCAGCCAACAGACTTGACGTGGGTCGGTTGCCCTCGAACCGGCGGTAGGGCTGGTCGCGGGGGGCCACAGATCCGAAGGCCAGCGCCTCGGTCTGGGCGAAGAAGTTGGCCATCAACAGGTCGTGATGATCACCACGGGGGAAGTTCGACTGAGCGAACCCAATGAAATCGGCCGGAATCAGCGCGGTCCCCTGATGCAACAGCTGGTAGTAGGCGTGTTGCCCGTTGGTTCCAGCGGTGCCCCAAACCACCGGCCCGGTGGTGGTGGCGACCGCAGTTCCCTCCACCGTCACCGATTTGCCGTTGGATTCCATGTCCAGTTGCTGCAGATAGGCAGGAAAGCGGTGCAATTCCTGGGCATAGGGTAAAACCGCGTGGGTCTGGGCCCCATAGAAGTTGGCGTACCAGATGCCCAACAAACCCATTAGTACGGGCAGGTTGGCCTCGAAGGGGGCGGTGCGGAAGTGCTCGTCCATGGCGTGAAAACCGGCCAGCATCTCCAAGAATCGATCGGGCCCGATGGCGATCATCAGCGAAAGGCCAATGGCGGAATCCATCGAGTAACGCCCGCCCACCCAGTCCCAGAAGCCGAACATGTTGGTCGTGTCGATCCCGAAGGCGGCCACCTCGGCGGCGTTGGTCGACACCGCCACGAAATGGCGGGCCACCGCCGACTCGCTGCCCAACCGATCCACCAGCCAAGCCCGGGCCGTGCGGGCGTTGGTGAGGGTTTCCTGGGTGGTGAACGTTTTGGAGGCGACCACGAACAAGGTGGTTTCGGGGTCGATCACCGCCAGCACCTGGGCGATGTCGGCGCCGTCGATGTTGGAAACGAAATGGCAGCTCAAGCCCTGTTCCCGGTAGGCGGCCAAGGCGTCGTAGGCCATGGCCGGACCCAGGTCGGATCCTCCGATGCCGATGTTGACGACGGAGCTGAACGGCCGGTCGGTGTGGCCTACCCAATTGCCCAGACGCACTTCCCTGGCAAAGCGCTCCATGTGAGCCAGGACCTGATGGACCTGGGCCACCACGTCGACCCCTTCCAGCACCAGCCGGTCGGTGGCGGGCCGACGCAGGGCCGTGTGCAACACCGCTCGACCCTCGCTGGTGTTGATGGGCTGGCCGCTGAACATGGCCTCGATGCGGGCGCGCAGGCCTCGGGCCTCGGCCAGATTGACCAGTCGTCGCAGCCCCTCGGCGTCGATGCGGTGCTTGCTGTAGTCCAACAGGAGCCCGTCGGACTCGGCCGAGAAACGTTCGGCCCGGCCGGGATCCTGGGCGAAGAGGTGGGTCAGGTCCGCGCTGGCGGTGTCGGTGTGGTGGGCGAGTAGGGCCTGCCACTGGGGGCTGGCGATCAACTCGTTCGGAGCGGGGTGGGCAACCATCCCTCCGATCATGCCCGCCGGAGACCGAAAAAATCCGGGCATTCTCGTGAAAGGGGTTGGCCAGTGCGCAATTGCGTACTAAAGTGCGCAGTACCCGTTCTCGCTCATTCACGGTGGCCGTCGGCCGACCGGAGCGTTCGACTCATCGCAGGAGCTCATCATGCCCATCGCCAAGACCCTCTCCGACGTGCAGAACACCGCCTTCGACCAACTGGTGGCGGCCCAGAACAAGATCGTGGAGGTCAACCGCGACCTGGCCGGCCGCTTGGGTGGCGTCAGCGATCGCCTGCCGGCTCTGCCCATGATGGACGAGGCCCGCGAGGCCAACCGCTCCCTGGTGGACAACGTCTTCGCCTGGTCAACCAAGCTCATGGAAGCCAATCGCTCCTTCACCAACGAGCTGTTGTCGGTGTGGGCCGCCCCCGCCGCCGGCAAGTCCACGGTCAAGAGCGCCGCAGCCGCCAAGTGATCCCTCGCCGCGGCTGACGCGGCGAACCAGAACCAGCTAGACCTGGCGGCGGCACCTGAAAATGTGACGGACAACGTGGCTGGACAAACGTGGCTGAAAACGATTCCTGGGGCGCCCACCTTTCACCGGTGGGCGCCTTCATTCGCGAGCAACGTCGCCTGGTGCGACTGTCCCAACGACAGTTGGCCCGGGCTACTGGGTTGTCCGATACCTATTTGAGCCAGCTGGAACGGGGCATGCACGAGCCGTCGTTGCGCGCCTTGCGGGCCATTGCCAAGGGCCTGAATATCAGCGCAGAACAGCTCATCGGCCTCACCGGTGCCATTGAGGGCAGCGAGGCCGGCGACGGGCCTGAGGCTCGCCCAGGGGACAGCGTCAGGGCCGGTTCCGGCGCCCCGGCTGGCCCAATCGATACCGAAATTGCCATCGGGGCGGACCCGCGCCTCAGCGCCGCCCAGAAGGCGGCGCTGTTGGCGGTGCTGGAAAGCTTCGTGGCCCGCTGAGGAGGGCTACACCGTCTCGTCGAGGAACTCCTCAACGACCTTGGCGGTGGCTTCCGGCGAGGTGATGAGGAAGAGATGGCCGCCGCCCACCACCACGTGGAGGCGTCCCTGACGCAGCAGCGACACCATGATGGTGGCGTTGGTGACATTGATGATGGGGTCGTCGTCCGCCGCCATGATCAACGTCGGCTGTTCCACGCGGCCCAGGCGCATTCGACTGCTCCACAGCAACACCGCGGTCAACTGGGAGAGGTAGCCCCACGGGTTGGGGGCGTGGCGGTGGCGCAGGTAGGTCTGGCGGTCGAGCAGGGTGGGGTCGGACCGAATGGCTCCGCCGTAGAGCAACGGTGCCACCGAGCGCAGATACTCCGGGGAGTAATAGCGCCACGGGGTGGCCAGGATGCTCATGGCCATGGGATTGCCGGGCACAGAGCACATGCCGTGCATGGTCGCCGCGAGTATAAGGCGACGCACCCGCTTCGGATGGCGCAGCGTCAGCTCCTGGGCCAGTGCCCCGCCCCAGGACAGTCCCAGCAGGTCGAAGTGCTCGATTTCCTGCTCCTCGAGGGCCTCGACGCAGGCGTCGGCGTAGCCGGCCATGGTCAGCGGGGTGACCGACACCGGCGAGCCGCCCACCCCGGGGGGGTCGATACCGACGGTGGTCCGATCGGTCATGGCGCTGCGGAAACCCTCATAGAGATCGAGAGAGGCACCAATGCCTGGTAGCAGCACCAGCGGCGGTTTGGCCGACGAGGCGCTCTTGCGGATGTCGACCCGCAGGCTCGCAGCCTTGGCGGGAGCGGCCGTTCGGCCGGTGGGGCTGGACATACCAGAAGCTTCCCATAGTGCCCGTGTGGCCACCGAGACGGGGCGGGAATGTGGGGCGCGGGGAGAACGAAGGGGCGCCCCCGGATCGAGTGGCGAGGCGCTCAGCGTGTCTCGATCACATAGGAGCCGGGAGCGGCCTGCAGCGACGGGAAGGTCTCCGAGCCGAGGGTGGCCTTAGCTGCCTTCTTGGGTCCGGAGCGGGCGTTCAGCCACTCGGTCCAGTGCTCCCACCACGAGCCCTTGTGCTCGGTGGCGCCCTCCAACCAGCTGTCGGGATCCGCGCCGAGGGCAGGGTTGGTGAAGTACCTGGCCTTGGGGTTGTCGGGGGGGTTGACCATGACCTGCACATGGCCGGAGGAGCTGAGCACGAACTCGCTGTCGCCCCCGAGCAGGCCGGCGGTGCGGAAGCAGCCTCGCCACGGGGTGATGTGGTCCGTCTCCGCCCCCACGATGTAGGCGTCGCAGGTAACTCGGGCCAGATCCACCTCGTCGCCGGCCACGATGAGCTCGTTGACCTTGCACAGGGCGTTGTCCGCGGCAATGGTGGAGAAATCGGCGTGAAGGCCGGCGGGCAGGTTGGTGGAGTCCACGTTCCAGGACAACACATCGAAGGCCGGGGGGTTCTGGCCCATCAACACGTTGTTGACCCAGTAGTTCCACACCAAGTCGTTCGGCCGCATCCAGGCGAAGAAACGGGCCAGCTCGCTGCCGTCGAGTACGCCTTTCATTTTAGATTGCTGCATCGAGGCAGCAACGGAAGGCCCCGAGGTCAAGGAGGAGACCGTGGAGGGGCTGTCCCAGTCCAACACGGTGACCAGGAAGGTGACCGCGTTGACCCGAGTGTCCTGGCGGGCGGCGAGATGGCCTAGCAGAGCGGCGGTGGTGATCCCGCCGGCGCACACGCCCAACAGGTTGAGGTCCTCGCTGCCGGTGATCTCCAGGGCTGCGTTCATGGCCTCCTCAATGGCGGCCACGTAGGTGTCGAGGTCCCAATCGCGCATCGCTGCGGTGGGATTGCGCCAGGAGATCATGAACACCTGCTGGCCCTGAGCCAGGGCGTATTCGACCAGGCTGCGACCGGGGGCCAGATCGAGAATGTAGAACTTGTTGATCTGGGGCGGGATGATGACCAGCGGGCGGCGGTGGACACGCTTGACCGAAGGGCTGTACTGCAGCAGCTCCAGCACCTCGTTGCGGAAGACCACTTCGCCCGGGGTGGTAGCGATGGTCTCGCCGGCCACGAAGGGGCGGGTGTCGACCATGGCCGGCATGCCACCGTTGTGGTGAGCTGCCCACAGCGCATGGCGAGCACCGTCGACCAGGGTTTTGCCACCGGAGTGCAGGGCAGCTTCCATAGCGGCAGGGTTGGTCATCAGGGCGTTGGTGGGGGCAAGAGCCTCGACCCACAGGCCGGCCAGGAAGCGGCCGCGTAGGCGGGCCTTCTCATCGGGCTCGATGTCCTCGATGAGGTCGTACACGCTGGTACGCCAGGCCAGGTAACTTTGCCCCAGCCGTTTGAACATCGGGTCCTGGTTCCAGGCGTGGTGGGCGAAACGGCGGTCGCCCGGCTCGGGTGCGACGTCGGACTTGCCCAGGGCGATCTCCACCAGCTCCAAGGTCAACGCAGCGCTCTTGCGGGCCACCACCGCCGGTGAGGAGACCATCGCCTTGATGAGCCGTCCTGCTGCTGCGGCCCGTTGGCTGGCCGAGAGGGGAGCGAAGGGAACGGCTTCCGAGAGGGTCTCGGTGACGGCGCTGACCAGGTCTTCAAACGGCTCGGTGATGGTGGGCATGGGGCGGACTCCTCATTGACCGGCATGTCCGATCATTTATGTAGATACTACCCCACCGTTGCATCTTTCAAATAGATGACATCGGTCACACCGAGCGGCGGCGGCGGCGGGACCGGATGATCACCGTCAGCCCGATGGCCACGAACCCGATGCCGAGGATGGCCAATTGCCAGGAGTTGGCGATGCTGAGGGCGATGAGCATGACGGCCGCCAGGGCTACGAGGATGACCCGGCGGCGATGCGGAGGAGGCACCGCTGCATCATGACACCCCGCGATTGCCGCCCCGGTCGAGCGCGACCCCGTGCTCGTCGGGTTGGCTAACGTGAGCGAACGCTGACTAGGGGAGGGTCGTCATGACCGAAGTGATGGGTCGCCCCGCGGCCAAACCGGCACCACAGGATCTCGACGCCAAGTACCGCGAGCACGAGGGTCAGTTCTTCTTCACTGGCGTGCAGGCGTTGGTGCGGGTGCCGCTGGACCAGATGCGGGCCGACAAGCTGGCCGGCCTGCGCACCGCCTCGTTCATCTCTGGCTACCAGGGTTCCCCTCTGGGCGGATTCGACCGGGAGATCATCGCCCACAGGGCGCTGATGGACGAGCACAACATCGTCCACAAATCCGGCCTCAACGAGGAGCTGGGCGCTACCGCGGTGTGGGGCAGCCAGCTGGCCAACACCTTCCCTGACCCCATCTACGACGGTGTGCTGGGCATCTGGTACGGCAAGGCCCCTGGTTTGGACCGGGCCGGGGACGCCATCCGCCACGCGGCCTACTCGGGTACCCACAAACACGGCGGGGTGTTGGCCCTGACCGGAGACGACCCGGCCTGCAAGTCCTCCACCCTGCCCTCTTCCTCGGAGTTCTCCCTGGCCGATCTGCACGTGCCCGTGCTGCATCCCGGCAACGTGCAAGAGGTTCTCGATCTGGCCCGCCACGGCGTCTACTTGTCTCGGGCCAGTGGATTGTGGGCGGCCATCAAGATCGTTACCTCGGTGGCAGACGGGGCCGCCAACGCCGAGGTCGGTCCCCATCGCGTCTCCCCGGTGGTGCCGACATTCCTCTACCAGGGCAAACAATACGAGGCCAAGGTGGTCGGCAAGGTGGGCCCTCCCACCACCAGCGCCATCGAACGAGAGCTCTACGAGGCCCGCCTCCAGGTCGCTCGCTTGTATGGCGTAGAGAACAAACTCAACAAGATCACCCTCGACAGCCCCGACCCGTGGCTGGGCATCGTCGCGTCGGGTCGGGTGTACCACGAGGTGCTGGAGGCGCTGCACACCTTGGGTCTGCGGGAGGCCGACCTGGCCGGCTTGGGCATCCGCATGATCCAGATCGGCCTGATGTACCCCCTCGACGCAGGCGTGGTGCGCCATCTCACCCGGGGCTTGGCTGAGGTGCTCATCGTGGAGGAGAAGCGCAACTTCTTGGAGCTGCATTTCAAAGAGGCGCTCTACGGGGTGACGGGGGCACCGCGGATCACCGGCAAGACGGACCCCGAGGGGGCCCCTCTGGTGCAATCGTGGGGCGCGCTCGACGCTGACTACCTGGTCGAACCGTTGTTTCGACGCCTCTCCAGCCGGATCGACCCGGCCCGCTTGCGGTCGCCCGAACCGGCTCCGGCCGTGTCCATCAAGCGGAAAATTGAGCTGCTGCCCAGTCGCATGCCGTTCTTTTGTTCGGGTTGTCCCCACAACACCGGTACCAAGGTGCCCGAGGGGGCCTTGGTGGGTGCCGGCATCGGTTGTCATGGCATGGTCACCACCATGGATGCCGACCGGGTCGGCACCATCATGGGCATCACCCAAATGGGGGGCGAAGGCAGTAGCTGGGTGGGCATCGAGCCTTTTGTCAAGACCGATCACTACATCCAGAACATGGGTGACGGTACCTTTGCCCACTCCGGTTCGCTCTCGGTGCGCATGGCGGTGTCGGCGGGGGCCCATATCACTTTCAAGATCCTCTACAACGGCGCAGTGGCCATGACCGGGGGGCAGGACGCGGCGGGGGCCATGAGCGTGCCCGCCCTCACCTACTGGCTGCGCAGCGAAGGGGTGGCCCGCACCATTGTCACCACCGATGATCGCAGCGTCTACAAAGGCGTCGACCTAGCTGATGGGGTCGAGGTCTGGGACCGCGAGCGCATCGTGGAGGCGCAAGAGGTGCTGCGCAAGGTCGGCGGGGTGACCGTGCTCATCCACGACCAGCAGTGCGCGGCAGAAAAGCGACGTGATCGTAAGCGGGGTCTGGTGAGCGACCCAGCCACCCGTATCGTGATCAACGAACGCGTCTGTGAGGGCTGCGGGGACTGCGGTATCCAGTCCAACTGCCTGTCGGTGCAGCCGGTGGAGACCGAGTTCGGGCGCAAGACCCGCATCCACCAGGCCTCCTGCAACAAGGACTATTCCTGTTTGGCCGGTGACTGCCCGTCTTTCCTTACCGTGGTGCCGGCCAAGAAGTCCAAGACATCAGTGACCTCGCGGGCTGAGGGCGGGGCCAGGCGTCGGCCGGCGCTGGACGTAGCCAAGCTGGTCGAGCCGACCATGGTGGTATCTACGAGCGATGCCACCATCCGCATGCCTGGGATCGGTGGAACCGGCGTGGTGACGGTGTCCCAGATCCTGGGGACTGCGGCCACCCTCGACGGCAAGTTCGTGTCCGGGTTGGACCAGACCGGGCTGTCCCAGAAGGCCGGCCCGGTGGTGTCGGACCTGCGCATCACCACCGCCGCGGTGGAGGGCTCCAACAAGACCTCGGTCGGGGGGGTCGACCTCTACCTTGTGTTCGACCAGCTGGTCGCCCTTAGCCCCAACAACGTCAGCGGCTGTGACCCGCAGCGCACGGTGGCCGTGGTGTCCACCGCCAAGTCGCCTACCGGCGCCATGTTGGGAGACCCGCGGGCCACCTATCCCTCCGACGCCGATCTGCGAGCGGACCTCGACGGGGTGACCCGGGCCGACCAGAACCGCTACCTCGACGCCGGGGAGGTCGCCCTGGGGCTGTTCGGTGACTCGACCACCGCCAATGTGCTCCAGCTCGGCATCGCCTACCAGCGTGGTACGGTGCCCATCTCGGCTGGGGCCATCGAGCAAGCCATCGAGCTTAATGGAGCCGCCATTGAGGCCAACCGGGCCGCCTTCCGGTGGGGCCGCATGTGGGTGCTCGACCCTGGCGCGGTGGCCGAGGCGTCCCAGCTGCCCAAGGACAAGCTGCCCCGACCTTCCGCCGAGCTCGACGCGGACATCGTGCGCCGTGGCCTGGGCGAAGGGGAGCTCGGTCGCCTCGTACGCCTGCGGGCCGCGGATCTGGTTGCATACCAGGACGCCCGGTACGCCCAGCGCTATCTCGACAGCGTGCAGAAGGTAGCGGGGGCCGGCCAGGCCGCCTTCAGCGAGGCGGTGGCCCGCAATCTCTACAAGCTGATGGCATACAAGGACGAATACGAGGTGGCGCGGTTGCACCTCGAGGAGGCGGCCCGGCTGCACCTGGAGAATGAGGTCGGGGCGGGGATGAAGGTGACCTACAACCTGCACCCGCCCATGCTGCGGGCGCTCGGGATGCACTCCAAGATCAAGCTCGGCCCTTGGTTCACCCCGGTGCTGGCTCAGCTGCAGAAGGGCAAGAAGCTGCGCGGGACGCCCGCGGATCCCTTCGGCTACGCCAAGTTGCGTCGGGTGGAGCGGGATCTGATCAAGGAGTACCGCGGTTTGGTGGAGAAGCTGGCCGGGCGCTTAGCCGGCGGTCAGCTGGCCATCGACAAGGTGGTCGAAGCAGTGGCGTTGGCCAATTTGCCTGACCTGGTGCGCGGTTATGAAGAGATCAAGCTGGAGAATGTGGAGATCTACCATTCCGAGTTGGCTCGCCTGAAGTCCAACCTGGGGTTGTAAGGGCGCGAGCGGGCGGCGTGCCAAGCTGCGCCGATGGACCTGCAGCTGAACGGCAAACGAGCGTTGGTTACCGGCGGAACCCGGGGGATCGGCAAGGCGATCGCCCGGGCGCTGGCCTCCGAGGGGTGCGATGTGGCCATCGCTGGGCGCGATGCCCAGGCGCTGGCGGCGACCGCGGCGGAGTTGGCCGCCGCCAGCGGCCGCAGGGTGGTGGC
>JANPEN010000499.1:0-8478 GCA_031422955.1 Acidimicrobiia bacterium | reverse complement strand
GCCATCATCGGCCGCGAGGTGGCGGAGTTGCGCACCAACGGCGCCGCCGGCACCCCCGCTGAGGTGGCAGCCAAAGTAGCCACCTACCGAGACGCCGGGGCCACCCGCATGTATCTCCAGATCCTCGATGTCGAGGATCTGGACCATCTGGAGCTGATCGCCGCCGAGGTCATGACCCTGCTCTGATGGGTGGCGTGATGCACGACCTGATCGGCCGCCTGAACGCGGGTGGTCAGGGCGCTGGTGGTCAGGGCGCTAGGCGCTCGATCCGCCAGCCCAAACCGGCCCGTTCGTAGCTGAGGCGATCATGGAGCCGGTTGGGTCGGCCCTGCCAGAACTCGATGCGTTGGGCGTCTACCCGGTAGCCGCCCCAATGCCCGGGCCGGGGGACCTCCCCGTCGGCGAAGCGGCGCTCGGCCTGCGCGTAGGAGCTATCGAGTTCTTGGCGGCTAGCCAGTGGCCGACTCTGTGGCGACGCCCAAGCGCCGAGCTGGCTGGTGCGGGGCCGTTGAGCGAAGTACCGATCGCAGTCCTCCGGTGCCACCCGCGACACCGGACCCTCGATGATCACCTGGCGACCTATCGGGGACCAAGCAAAGACCAACGACACGAATGGATTGACCTCGATCTGGTTGGCCTTACGGCTCTGATAGTTCGTGTAGAAAACAAATCCATTACGGCCGGCCGATTTCACTAACACATGACGAGCGGTGGGCCTTGCGTTGGCGCCGACGGTGGCCAGTACCGCCGCGTTGGGCTCGAGCAGACCGGCCGCCACCTCGTCGAACCAACGAGTGAACTGGCGAAAGGGATCGGGGTCGAGGTCAGCCAGGTCGAGCGGCTGGGACTGGTACTCCTGGCGCAACCGCTCGAGGTCCATGACCCGAACGTACTGGCTTGGAGCGGATTCAGCCGAGCATCGGGACCAATACTTCAGCGACGGGCTACACACCAGGTGGCCTCGCCGCATCCAGACGCCACCCCCTGCCAGGCCGGGCCCAAGGCATCCAGCACGTCCTCCGCCGACAAGTAGATCGGGGTGCGGTCACCAATCGAGCTGACCCACACCACGGTGCCTTGCGGGCGCAACACGCGTTCCATTTCAGCGCGAAAAAGAAACATGTTGACCAACACGACGGCATCGATGGAGTGTTCCGGCACGGGCAGGCAGCTGGCGTCGGCCCACACCCGGGTGGCCGGCCCGGTCGGGGCCCGACGCAACATCTCCACGGACAGATCACAGGCCATGACCGTATCGAAGTGCTCGCTCAGTAGCCCCGAGGCGAAGCCGGTGCCAGAACCCAGTTCCAGGCAGCGACCGCCCAGGCTGACCTTGCCCCGGGCCAGGGCGTCCGCCACCGCTTCGACCCTGCCGGTGCCCAGTCGTTCATTCCAGTCAGGGGCGAGCCCGTCGAACAGCTGGGCCACCTTGGCTGCCCGTTGGGGTGTCCAGCCGTCCGGTTCGAAGGCGATCTGACGGGTGACTTCCCGCATGGGGTGGGCCGCGCCTTGGGCGGGTGTGGGCCCCTCGGCCGGTGGAGCGGCGCTGCCGGTGCCCAGCAACTGCCGCAGCCGGCTCTCACTGCGCCGGGCCGTCATCGCGACGGACCACCGGTGAGCAGTTCCCGACCACCCAAGTAGGGACGCAGGATCTCCGGCACGGTGACCTGGCCGTCGGGGCGGCGATAGGTTTCCACGATAGCGGCCCACACGCGGGGCACGGCCAAGGCGGAGCCGTTGAGGGTGTGCAGGATCTCGGTGCCCTTGCCCGGCCCGCCGTCGGCTGCGGTGGGCCGGTAGCGGATGTTGGCCCGGCGGGCCTGGTAGTCGCTGAACCAGGAGATGGAGGAGACCTCCAACCACAGGTCCACCCCGGGGGCGTAGACCTCAATGTCGAAGCTGCGATGGTGGGACTGGCCCATGTCTCCGGTGCAGATCTCGATCACCCGGTAGGCCAACCCCAACCCGGCGATGGTGGCTTCGGCCCTGCCCACCATCTCCTCCAGCAGCGCCGGCGCCTGAGCGGCGGTGGCGTAGGCCAGGATCTCCACCTTGTCGAACTCGTGCACCCGCAGCAGACCTCGAGTGTCCCGGCCGGCCGAACCGGCCTCGCGCCGGTAGCAGGGCGTGTAGGCCATGAACCGCTGGGGCAAGGTGGCTTCCTCGAGCACCTCGTCACGAGCCAGCGAGGTGAGGGGCACTTCGGCGGTGGGGATGGCCCAGAGGTCGTCGCGTTCGATGTGGTATGCGTCTTCGGCGAACTTGGGCAAGTGCCCGGTGGAAACCATGGTCTCGGTCCGCACCAGGGTCGGGGGGCGGATCTCCTCGAAGGCGTCGGCGTTTCGGTCCAAACCCAACTGGATGAGGGCCCGTACCAGGCCAGCACCGCCTCCCCGGTACATCACGAACATGGAACCGGAGAGTTTCGCTCCTCGTTCCAGGTCCAAGATGCCCAGCTCCGTGCCGATCTCCCAATGAGGTACCCGCTGGTGGGCCCCGTAGCGGTCGGGGTCGTAGCCGACCCGGCGCAGCTCGGGATTGTCCGCCTCGGACACGCCGTCGGGGGCCTCGGCATGGGGCAGGTTGGGGATGACCAGGAGGGCCTGGCGGATCTGGTCTCCGACGGCTTCGGCCTGCTCGTCGACCGCCTTCTCCTTGGCCCCCAACTCCCGGCTGGCGGCCTGTAGCTCCCCCGCCTCGCTCTGGCGGCCTTCCTTGAACAGCTTGCCGACCTGACCGGACAGGTTTTTGACCTGGTTGCGCAGATCATCGCGTTGGCGGGCCAGGTCGCGCTGGCGTTGGTCGAGCTCGATGACCTGGTGCAGCGGGGCCAGGTCGATGCCCCGGCGACCCAGGGCGACCAGCACCACATCGGGCTCATTGCGAAGCCGGCGAAGATCGATCATGAGCACAAACGCTAATGGTCGCGGGTGCCCCGGACGGTGCCGGTCGAGCGGCGCGAGGGCCAGCCGGTAGCTTCTGGCCGTGGCCGCCATCGAGCTCCGGGAACTGAGCGTGAGATTCGGCTCGCTCCTCGCCGTCGATGCCCTGTCCTTGACGGCCGAGGGCGGTGAGGTGGTCGGGTTGTTGGGCCCCAACGGCGCCGGCAAGACCACCACGGTCGAAACCCTCGAAGGCTTCCGGCGGCCAGACGAGGGCACGGTCCGGGTGCTCGGCCTCGATCCGGTCGCCCAACACGACCATCTGATGACCCGCCTGGGGGTGATGCTGCAATCCTGTCGGCTCTACAGCGCCATCCGCCCCCTGGAAGCGCTGCGCCTGTTCGCCAGCTACTACCCCCAGTCCCTCGATCCGGCGGCGCTGTTGGAACGGGTCGGGTTAACCGGGCGGGTCGACACCGCTTGGCGACGCCTCTCGGGAGGCGAGCAGCAACGTTTGGCCTTGGCCCTGGCGCTGGTGGGACGACCCGAGGTGGTGGTCCTGGACGAACCCACCGCCGGTCTGGACGTGCAGGGCCGTTTCCTGGTGCGGGCCCTGATTGCGGAGTTACGGGCCGAGGGCCTCTGCGTGCTCATCACCAGCCACGAGCTGGACGAAGTGGAGCGGATGGCTGATCGCGTGGCCATTCTGGCCGGCGGACGGCTCCTGGCCTTGGGCACCCCGCGGGAACTCACCGCCGGAGCCGGGATCGAGGAGATCCGATTTTCTGCACCCTCCGGGCTGGTAGTGGCCGAGCTAGCCACCGGCCTTGGCGCCCAGGTAGACGAACCGGTAGCCGGCACGTTCGTGGTGGCCTTGCCGCCCACCCCGGCCAATGTGGCCAGGCTCACCACATGGTTGGCCGACCGGGACCTGCCCCTACAGGGTCTGAGCACCGGAGCCGCCAGCCTGGAGGATGTCTTCCTTCGCCTGACCGGGGCCGCCGCCGCCGATGGCGGGGACCGCCCGTGAAACCGTGGTGGGCCCAGACCCGGGTCGAGCTGCTGATGTCGCTGCGCCAGGGCGAGCAGCTGCTGGTGGCGTTGGGTATTCCGATCTTGTTGTTGGTCTTTCTGACCCAAGTGGCGCTGTTGCCCGCCGGGACCGGCCGCCGGATCGACGTGCTGGCCCCCGCTGTCATCGGCCTGGCGGTGATGTCCTCCGCCATGGTCAGCCTGGGTATCGGCACCGGGTTCGAACGTCACTACGGGGTGCTCAAACGGCTAGGGGCTACCCCGCTGGGCCGACCCCGGTTGTTGGCGGCCAAGATCGCCGCGGTCGGGGTCATTGAGGTCGTGCAACTGTTGGCCATTGGGCTGGCGGCCATGGTGTTGGGTTGGGAGCCGACCTGGCGGCCTGGACTGGCGCTGCTGGCCATCGGGCTGGGCACCGCCGCCTTCGCCGGGCTGGGCCTGGGTCTGGCCGGCCGCTTGTCCGGCCCGGCCAACCTGGCCGCCGCCAATGGGCTGTACCTGGTGCTCCTGCTGTTCGGCGGGGTGGCCGTACCCGCCCAGGAGCTTCCTGGGCCGCTGGCCTTGGTGGCCCCACTCACCCCCATCGGCGCCCTAGTACGGGCGCTGCGGGCCGCCACCAACCCTGCCGAGGCCGCCATACACGGGGCGGGCCGCGCCCTGGTCGTGCTAGCCATCTGGGCCGTCGTGCTTCCTGCTGCCGCAGTGGCGACGTTCCGCTGGTCCCCAACCCCCTGAGCCGCCCGCTCGCACCGAATCGCCGTCGATTCGGCGGGAAAACAGCGAATCGCCGTCGATTCGGCGGACTAGCGACTAGCGGTTGAGCTCGGTGGTGGGGGGAGCGGATTCCTCGAAGTGGGCGGCGACCTGCTCGTAGGTGAGCACCTGCTGCGCGTTGGAAGTCAGGTGTGGCCGCTCGGCGGCCTGCTGGCGGTTGGCCCAGGTGAAGAACAGCACCAGGATGATGGCCCACAGGAACGATCCGCCACCCAGCTTCATGATGAGGCCGGCCATCTGCTGATCCTCGACCACGTTCAGGTCCCACAGCCGGTAGGGCCCCCGCTCGTAGGCCCGGTACAGCGGGTTGTCGGCCACGGTCAGAAAGGCGGCGGGAATGGTGGGTAACACCGACATGCCGAACAGATAGACCATCTGGGCAGGCAGGCTCAGCCGCAGTTCAGGCACCGGGCCGCACACCGGGTTCCACATCAGCAACGCCGAAAGCACCAAGGTGGCGTGGACCACGTAGTGCACCGGGCCGTTCTCCACCGAGGTGTTCACCAGGGGAGCGGCGTGGGTGAAGGCAACCAGGGCGTTGTACACCAGCCCGGCGAACAGGGGCCGGCCCAATGCGGCTAGCACCTTGCCGGTGCGACCCGCCCCCAGGATCAGCCGGATCAGCCAGGCCGGGGTGGCCAACAGCAGCAACGGCGGCATGAGCAAGGTCAGGCTGAGGTGTTGCACCATGTGCGCGGCGAAGAGGTACTCCTCGGCCAGATCGTGCAGGGGCCAATCCGACGCAAGCCACAGCACGAACACACCAGCCGCGAAGAAGCGCTTCTGGCGCCGGGTGACCGGCTGCTCCCCGGCCAACACCATGGTGGGCTGGATGACCCGGGTCACGTAGAACCCCAACCCCACGACAGCTAGGAGCAGGAACCACACCTCGAGGTGGGGTTGCCAACGCAACGGCCCCGCCGCCGCCACGAGCGCGGGGAGGATCATGTCAGGCCGGCATGGTGTCGACGCCGTACCAGAACCGAAACGCGGTGAGGGCGATGATGTACACGACGAGGGCGATCGAGATGCCAGTGATGAACACCCTGCGCACGATTGGCCTGTCCCACTTGAGATGCATGAAATAGGCCGCGATCAAATAGAACTTGACCGCCATGGCCACCAGCAAGACCGGGACCAGGAACCGGCCCCAATCGAGCACGCTCTCGAAGTAGGTGAAGGTCTCCAACCCGGTGATGGCGCCCAGCACCAACGCCACCTTGACATAGGTGCCGTCGCGGTTCGGGTGGGCCTCGTGGGTGGTGGTCGTGGTGGGTTCAGCGCTCACGCGTTTCGATCTCCTGGAACCGGGACGGACACGTCAGTGGATGAGGTAAACGACGACGAAGATGACGACCCACACCACGTCTACGAAGTGCCAGTAAAGACCGGCGATCTCCAACGCTTCGGAGGAACTGGCCGGCAGGTGGCCCCGCAGCGAGCGGGCGTACATGGTCATCAAGATCACGATGCCGATGAGCACGTGGGCGCCGTGGAAGCCAGTCAGGGTGAAGAAGGCCGAGCTGAAGATGTTGGTGGTGAACCCCAAGCCCTCGTTGAGGAAGGCGGTGAACTCATAGGCCTGGCCGGCCAGGAAGGTTGAACCCAACAAGGCGGTGGCCAACAGCCAGATCCGGGTGCGCCGATGATCGTTGCGTTCGAGGGCGGAGACGGACAACACCATGGTCAGTGAGCTCATCAGCAGCACGAAGCTCGATACCGAGGTGAACGGAATATCGAAGAGTTCCTGGCCGAGCTTGTTGATCTCGGTGTTCTCGAACCCGGGAAAGGTGTTGAGCTTCTTCTTGTACAGCAAGAACGTGGAGATCAGCCCACCGAAGAGCAAACACTCCGAGCCGAGAAAGATCCACATCCCCAGCTTCTCGTTGGAGATGCCGGTGTTGGTGACATGAGCGTGGTCATCGTGGCCGCCGGAGGGCCCGTGGCCGGTGTCGGCGCGCTCGGCACCGCTCGGCGCCGTGATGGTTTCAGCCAACGGGGGCCTCCTCGGTGCTGGGGGCGACGAGGGCCGCCCCGTCGTGGCCGCCGCCGCCTCGGCTGGCGTAACCAGGGTCATCGTGGCCGGACCCGCCCGGCTCGGTGGCGGGCTCGAAGGCCCAGCCGAACAGCCCGAACAAGAACAGCACGGCGCCCGGAATGGTGAGGTAGCGGTTGAAGATGAGCCCGTAGCCGACCAGGGGCAGACCCGCCGCCATCACGATGGGGAAATACGAAGGCGAGGGCAGATGTACACCTTTGGCGTCACCCTTTTGGGTCACGTCCTCGGTAGCGGCGATGCGCACGGCCCGGCCCTGGTCGTCTTCACCGTACTTGCGGTGCCAGAAATCGTCCTGGGCGTGGATCTCGGGCACGACATCGAAGTTGTGCTCGGGGGTGGGGCTGGCCGTGCTCCACTCCAGGCTGCGAGCGTCCCAGGGATCCGGTCCAGGGTTGGGACGACCGGCCCGCTTCCACACCCGATGGCTGGAGACGATGTTGTAGAGGAACACCAACACACCCACTGCGATGATGAGCGAACCTAATGTCGCTATCCGGTTCCAGAAGGTGAAGCCATCGGTGGGTTGGTAGGTCTGGATGCGCCGGGACATGCCCTGCAAACCCAAGATGTGCATGGGCCCGAAGGTGAGGTTGAACCCGACCAGGGTAATCCAGAAGTGGATCTTGCCGATCTTGTCGTTCAGCATCAAACCGAAGACCTTGGGCCACCAGAAATAGAAACCGCCGAACAGACCCAACAGCGCCCCGCCGAAGAGCACGTAATGGAAGTGGGCGACGATGTAATAGGTGTCCGTCTGCTGGGTATCGGCGGGGGCGACGGAGTGGGTCACCCCCGACAGCCCACCAATGGTGAACATGGCCACCAAGCCAGCCGAGAACAACATGGGGGTGTTGAAGGTGATCTTCCCCCCCCACATGGTCGCCATCCAGTTGAGGATCTTCACCCCGGTGGGTACCGCGATGAACATGGTGGACAGGGAGAACGCCGCCACCGAGATGGAGCCGATACCCGAGGCGAACATGTGGTGGGCCCACACCCCCCAGCCCATGAAACCGATGGCTATGCCAGAGACCACCATGAACGGATAGCCATAGAGGGGCTTGCGGGACATGACCGGAATGATCTCGGACACGATCCCGAAGGAGGGCAAGATCAAGATGTACACCTCGGGGTGGCCGAAGATCCAGAACAAGTGCTGCCACAGCAACGGATCCGCACCCTGGGCCACGTTGAAGAAGTTCGATCCGAAGAGGCGGTCGAAGGACAGCAAGAAGAGCGCCACGGTGATGACGGGCATGGAGAACAGCAGCAGGAACTGGGTGACCAACTGCATCCAGGTGAACACCGGCATCCGGAACAGCGACATGCCCGGCGCCCGCATGTTCAACACCGTGACAATGAGGTTGACCGAGCCGATCAAGGAAGCGGCGCCGGCGATCTGCAGGCCCACCGCGTAGAAATCGACCCCGTTGGTGGGCGAGAAGGTCACCCCGGAGTTGGGGGCGTAGCAGAACCAACCGCAGTCGGCTCCACCCCCGCCGATGAGCCAAGACGAGTTGAAGAAAAGACCGCCGGCCAGAAACATCCAGTAGCTCAAGGCGTTCAGCCGGGGGAAGGCCACATCTCGAGCGCCGACTTGTAGGGGCAGCAGATAGTTAGCGAAGGCGGCCGCCATGGGCATGACGACGAGGAAGACCATCGTCACGCCGTGCATGGTGTACACCTGGTTATAGAGATCCGCGCTCAGCACCTTGCCGTTGGGCTGAGCCA